>NZ_BAABMM010000040.1:0-142885 GCF_045865205.1 Candidatus Rickettsia kedanie
GCGTTACAGTGCTAATACTTATACTCTTCACTTCCCTTTTTAAATATCATTTTTTCTAGCTAACAGAGTTGCAATTAGCAAATTCCTTGCAAATTGCTTACTTACTTTCCTTAACTTGACGCGTATGAAGAAAAGAACTGGATTCCCGCCTACGTGGGAATGACATAGAACTAACCAAAAATCTGCATTAATTCTTCCCACTCTCTTTTAGTCATACCACTACTCTCATGGGTAACTTTTTTACCGTTTATCATTCTTTTAATTACGCCTAAACCTTTACATGAAATATTTGCTCCCTGCAAACGATATTCCTCAAAAGCTTCGTAAGTAAAAGGAACCCAAACTTTGACTATCTCAAGTATTTTTTCGGCATAAACTCTAATTTCATATTGTGCGTGAGGGTTGGCACGCAATCTTAAGAAATGAAGCAAATTATGTAAATTAATTTTCCAATACCATTCCGTATAATAATTTAAAGTTAAATTCATACGAGCAAGCTCTCTTGCTATTCCTGTGGTATTCTCATCTATAATATTACCATCTTCATCGGCATTCATCAGCTCCTTATAATGCACGTAGCACTGTCTAGCATCTTCCTCTAAGATTGCAAGGACCTTTTCGGCCACTTCTTTCGGTAAGCTATCCCCTTCCCTACATTGTTTATTTATGGCAGATTGGGAAGCAATATTTGCCGGTTCTGGTAAATAAAATTCGTTGCCTAAAATAGAGTACCTTGCCGAATATTCGTTAACACTAGCTGTTCTATGCCTAATCCATTGTCTTGCAATAAATATCGGTAGTTTAATATGGAACTTGATATCACACATCTCAAAAGGAGTGGTATGATAATGCCGAAGCAAATAGTTTATCAGCCCTTTATCTTGGTTCAACTGCTTCGTACCCTTACCGTAAGAAACACGAGCCGCTTGTACTATAGCACTATCATCCCCCATATAGTCGATCACTCTAATAAAGCCGTGATCTAAGACTTTTATAGGATCGTATAAGATTTCTTCAAGCGCTGGAACTGTTACTCTTTTTGTGGTGTTGTGCATTCTATCCTCTGTATTCTTTAATTATCATCATAATGATTCCACATTTTTAATATTTTTATTCTTTTATTTTTTTCATCAACTTCATAAAATAATCTATGTTTTATATTAATGCTTCCTAAAAGCTTTTTATATGGAGGTGGAGTTTGAAAAGGATTTTGAGCTATTAAATCTAAACACTGTAAGTAAATCTCTTTATGATTTGATTTTATAATTTTCTTAAAATCTTTTTTCGCATCATGCGTATAATATAATGTATACACTATAACTAATCTAATTTTGTACTACACTCAGAGTAAGGAGTATTTTTGCCTTTAAGTAAAGACTCACTTAATTTTTTATTTGACGATACTCGTAAAGTTTCTTGTATATCTTCCCAATCTTCTTCAGAAATTAATATAGCATTATTTCTTTTTCCTTTTATTAAAGTTGGTCGATGATATAGCGTAACTTCATCAATTAGCTTATTTATATATTTAGATTCTTCATTTGTAACTAAATGATTCATATATTTTATCTTTTTATTTTAATTGATAAACTCTAAGACAAATAACTATATAAATTTTTACCGTTTCTTTTTAGCCATAATTTTGCCGGTTGGTATTCAGGATATATATCCTCAACTAGCTCCCAAAAATTTTCGCTATGATTCATTTCTTTTAAATGTGCTATTTCATGAGCTACTAAATATTTCAGTACTGCAAAGGGAACAAAAACTACTCGCCAATTAAAAGCAAGATTCCCTTTGCTACAACAGCTTCCCCAGCGAGTAACATTTTCCATTATTCTAATATTGGAATAAGTTAAATTATGTTTTTGAGATATATTCTCTACTATTATTTTTATTTCTGCTAATAATGTCTTTTTAAGGAATACTTCTATACTAAGTTTTTTTAGTACCGTACTACAATATACTTCTAACGTAGAATCATTTAGTTTTATCTGATTTTTAGACGAATCAATATGTATTATTTCATAAGATTTGCCCAAAATAGAAATCTTATCTTCATCCTTTGGTATCACAGTTACATTACGACGTAATTTTTGCCTAACCCAATATTCTTTACTTAACAGAAAATTATGACCTTTCTCTAATTTTGCCTTAAGAGGCAATACAAGCTCTGCACCTTTAGGCGTAATTCGTATGGCTATATTTTTAGCTTTACCACTCCTCCTTACTATAACATTTTGAGGTTCACCGTATTTAGTAAGAATAATAAAATCTTCCATTTAAAATTCTATATATTTACTCGGATCAACCGCTATTTTGTTTTTACGCATCGCAAAATATAACTTATGTTCTACATGTCCGATAACACTATTTTGAGTAATTTTATCACCTTTTTTAAGTAACAAATCATTTAAACTCGCATATGCTACTTCTAAATCGTCTTTATCTAACTTAACTATTACTAAATTACCGAATTGTTTATTAAAACCTGAATATATTACCGTCCCTGCGGCTATCGATTTAACGTCGCTATATTCTTTAACGGCAATATCTATCCCTTTACTTTTACCGGCTTTAAACTCGGTAATAATTACCCCGTTTAACGGTTTTACAAAGTTTGACTGCTCTATCTCTTCTTCATATTCATTCCGAGATATAGGAATCTCAATATCATCATTATCATCTTCTATAATTTTCGCCTTTGGTTCTTCGAGTCTACCGCTAACTCTTTCTGATACGGCATCGTCTTCCATAGTGCTTTGAACTATCAACCCCTCATCGTGTTCTAATTCGGTAGAATTATTATTTGCAGTAACATCTCCTACTTTATACTCAATTGGAGCAGGCGGCTGTTCAACACAAGCAACTAAACAAACACATATAACGATACTAAGTACAACAGGATATTTCATATATTGAACAAAACTATTATTTACATTAGAACACAAATCTTGCATATTATATAATTTTTATTATTATTTTCCATCAAAAAATTAACTATGAAAACTTATAATATTGTCATAGCTAGTGATCACTCAGGTTATGAGCTTAAGTCTGAAATTATCAATTATTTAGAACAGAAATCTTTAAAGGTTTATGACTGCAGAACTAATAATATGCAAACCGGCGATTATCCTGATTATGCTAAGAAAGTAGTAGATATTATTATTGAAAAATCAGCTCCTATCGGTATTTTAATTAGTGATACAGGAATTGGTATGTCTATAGCCGCTAATCGTAGCTCGGAAATAAGAGCAGCTTTGTGCAATAATATGTTAACCGCTGAAAACGCTAAAGCTCATAATGACGCTAATATCTTAATACTCGGAGCAAAAACCATAGATCACAAAATAGTGTTTGATATTATAGATAAGTTTTTAACCACTAAATTTGAAGGCGGTAGACATAACGTTAGATTGTTAAAAATATATTGACTTTACTCACATTATCTAACATTGTTTCACATAGTACTCATGTAAAAATAGTGAAATGAATCTACAAGATTTTCGTATACATAAAAGACTAAATCTTAATCCTTCAGTAATTGAAGAAATTTATACAAAAATTTCTGAAATTGAAGGAGTAAAAAATGGTTGGATATTTAAAGTGTCTTGAATTTATCTTTAATAATTATGCAGAAATTAGTATTACGGAATCATTTATATTAAAGTTACATAATTATATGTTGGTTCATGGTGAAAAAGACGCAAGACATAAAGGAAATTATAAATTTGGATCAAATCGTGTAGAAGCAAAAGATCATAATAGCAATGTAGTCGGTACAATATTTGATCCAACTCCACCTTATTTAGTAAAAAACGAAATGCAGGAGTTAATAGATTGGTACAATTGGACGGTTGATAGTAAAACTAAGCACCCTTTAATCATTATTGCTAATTTTATTTTTGAGTATTTAGCAATTCACTCATTGCAAGACGGAAATGGCAGAACAAGTAGATTACTAACTAATTTATTGCTTTTAAAGCATGGTTATTTATTTCTCATGAGCACATTATTGAAGCGAATAAAATTGATTATTATATGGCACTTAATAAAACTCAAGCTACATGGAAGACAACATCAGAAGATATTACCGCTTGGTTGATTTTTTTTAAATGTGGTTCAATCACAAAGTACTAGGGCATTACAAATAATTAAAAATGATAATATCGAGAATTTGTTATCTGCAAGATAACTAATGATGTGGCATTGGATTAATACAAAAGAAATTAACGAATTTAGTTGTAAAGACGCTGTAAATGCACTTGGTTTTTCTGAACGAGCTGTTGAGTCTATAATAAAAAAATTATCTAATTTAAAACGTTTAGAGCGTCTTGGACAAGGAAAAGCTACACATTATAAGCTTATTAATATTGACGATATTAAGAGGCTATTCTAGTAAACAAATTTTAACCGATAATGTAGTTCTTTGCGGCTAGGTTCTGCGTACGATTTCTAAATAGCCTCTAAGAACAAATAGTGGGCACAAGCCTAAACATTGTTAATTCGCTTGCAGCTTTATCAAAAGTAACAGTATAATTACAATCATTAAATATATTCAGCTTACCTATTAATCAGAAAAATCTGTTTTATCATTTTCATATTCTAAAACAGATAACCATAAGACTTGTTGATTCTCAAACCTAAATTCAACTATACTAAATATTTCCTTTAATACCGAAATTATTTGCCCTTTTGAATATTTATAGCCTTTTTCTAATACCCACACTAATTAACATATAACTATATTGTTTATAAATATTGAATTTTTTTGACCGAAATATCTTTCTATTAATTCTATAGCTGTGATGCTTTGGACTTTATCGTCCCCGATTAAGTAACGAATGAGAATATTTGTATCAATTCTTATCATAAGAACCTTTAATAATTTCATTCATTTCATCTATAGTTAGAGTATTTTTAGGTTTTGGTAAAATATGTTTCAAGTTTTCAACTGATTTATTTATAGATATTACCATAAAAGCATTATCTTGCACTATTAGCTCTAACTTACTTCCTGTAGATAAATTTAATTGCTCTCTAATATAACTCGGAATTGTCATTTGCCCTCTATTAGTGAGAAATACAAGTTGTGCTTTCATAATGATCTAATTGTAAATATTTTCAGTATAAATTAATAATAACAGAAATAATTTAATAATGCAGCATTATAATTAAATTTCCTATAAAATATATATTTCACTTGATGAAACATTATTATATATTCGATAAACCATAATATGAATAATACTGCTTAATATGAATCTTCAAGAGTTTAAACAAAAATATAATTACGATGTTGCAACGAAAATGATGCAACAATATCTAGACATTAAATTTGCTCATTTAGATTGTTTACTACTATTTAGAATGGGTGATTTTTATGAGATGTTCTATGATGATGCAATCTTAGCCAGCAATGTTTTAGGTATTGCCTTAACAAAAAGAGGTAAAAACGGTGAAGAAGAAATTGCAATGTGCGGAGTGCCTTATCATGCTCTTGAGCATTACTTAACTAAACTAATCGAAGAAAATTATAAGGTTGCTATTTGTGACCAGCTTGAAACCCCTGAAGAGGCAAAAAATAGAGGCGGCTATAAAGCGGTAGTTACTAGAGACGTTACACGTATTATAACTCCGGGAACTATAATTGAAGAAAATTTAATTGCTTCAGCCGAACCTAATTATTTAGCAAGTCTCATAATACCGAAAAATAAAGAAACAGCTAGCCTCTGTTATGTTGATCTTTCTACTTCCGAAATTTTTGTAGTTAATGTACCGGAAGCGGAAATTCTGAATGAGTTGGCTCGTTTAAAGCCTCGTGAAATGCTACTTAGCGAAAATCTAAGATCTTCTAAGCTTGCGGATAGTATTTGCAAACAATTAAATTTTCGTATTACCTATCAGGTTGATAGTTTTTTTGCGATTAATAAATGCGAAAAAATCATTTTAGACTTTTATAAAATGAAAGATATTAAAGGAATCGGTGAGATATCTAGCAGTCAAATGTGTGTCATAGGCAGCATTTTAGAATATTTATCGTTAACGCAAAAACAAAACATCCCTCATTTACCAATCCCTAGAATTATCAATTTTCATAACTATATGACTATTGATTTCTCTACTAGACACAACCTTGAAATTGTAACAAACTCACAAGGCGGCTCGAACAGAAGTTTACTAAGCACCATCAATCATACGGTTACTAAACAAGGCGGACGTTTACTATATAATTTTCTTTCCAGTCCTTTAACCAACATTGCGAAAATAAATCATCGTTTAAATATTACCGAGTTCTTTTATTCCAACTTAGAAATAGTACAAAGAATTAGAGAACTTCTAAAAAAAACTAGTGATATAGAACGCTGCCTAACACGTATTACAATGAACAGAAGTTCAGGTCGTGATTTACTTAGTATTAAATATACCTTGGAAGCTGCAACGATTATTAAAGGAGTATTTTTTGACGCTTACGGTTTTAATTTACCTGATTTTATCGAAAAAATTATTAAACCTCTCTCAGGCGATGCAGAATTATATAATTTAATAGACGATAGCATAAGAGAAGATGTACCGAATAATTTAAATGACGGAGGTATAATAAAACATGAATACCATCCGAAAGTAGCTCAATTACATGATTTAATTAATAACGGGAAATTACATATTGAAAAGCTAAAAGATCAATATCGCAAAGAAACGGGCATAGACAGTTTAAAAATATCTCATAATAATGTTATAGGGCTTTTTATCGATATTACCGCTAAAAATGTTAATAAAATCCTTGATCCCAAATTTATTCATCGTCAAACAACGGTTAATAATGTCCGTTACACTACTACTGAACTACAAAAACTTGAAAGCGAGTTAGTTAACGCTAAAACCTTAGTAATAAACTTGGAAAAAGAATTATATGCCGCTATTTGTAGCCAAGTAATCGAACAAGCTGCCTATTTACGAATGCTTGCAAGCTCTTTAAGCGTGCTTGACGTATTTTGTAATTTTGCTTACATCGCTGATGAATATGATTATGTTAAGCCTGAATTTACCGATGATTTAAGCTTTGATATCGTTAAAGGACGGCATCCTGTAGTAGAGAAAGTACTACAACGAGAAAGCAAAAGCTTTGTATATAATGACTGTCATTTATCGGAACTTAAGCGTATTTGGTTAATTACCGGTCCTAATATGGCAGGTAAAAGTACTTTTTTACGTCAAAACGCCATTATTGCAATCATTGCTCAAATAGGTTCGTTTGTGCCTGCTAAAAGTGCCAAAATAGGGGTAGTCGATAAAATATTTAGCCGCATAGGTGCTGCTGATGACTTAATTAAGGGACAATCAACCTTTATGGCAGAGATGCTTGAAACCTCGGCAATTCTTGCTCAATCTACAAAAAACTCACTAATAATACTGGATGAGGTAGGTAGAGGCACATCCACTTATGACGGTGTATCTATAGCGTGGTCGGTGCTTGAATATATCCATGATAAGCTAAAATGTCGCTGCTTGTTTGCTACGCACTATCATGAACTTACTGTTATGAATAATTTCCTGCCGGCTTTGCAAAATTATACTATTGCTATTGAGGAGTTAGGTCAAGATATTCTATTTTTACATAATATTATATCAGGTGCTGCCGATAGATCTTACGGTATTCATGTTGCAGCTTTAGCAGGACTCCCTGCTAGCGTTATAAATAGAGCTGAGCAGATTCTGCGTAAATTTGAGAAAACTTCTACCGGTACAGGAAAAAACATTTTATCAACGGAATCAAATAATTTGAGCTTGTTCAATCTTGAACCTAATAAAACTACTATAAGAAGTAAATTAGATGAACAATTTAGAACTATCGACCCTGATAAACTATCTCCTAAAGAAGCACTTGAGTTGATTTATGAGTTGAAGAAGTTGGGTTAAGATGTCATTCCTGCGAAAGCATGGATTCAGTAGTCTGTATTGTCCGACTTGATCGCGGTATCCAGTAATATTTAACTACTACAAATATTTCTAATGGATACCGTGGTCAAGCCACGGCATGACAGACTGGACACTTTTCCAACCAATATTTACTGCAGGCGAAAAAATTAGGATTAGCGAAATTTTCTTTACCGTAAGTAATTTCTTTTCCATGTGTATCTAAAATATTACCGCCGCCGGCTTTAATTAAAGCATGACCTGCCGCTATGTCCCATTCCATAGTTTGACCGAATTTTGGATATATATCAGCTGCCCCTTCAGCAATGAAGCATAATTTAATTGAACTGCCTATTTCATTTATTTGACCGAATGAATACTTACTTAAAAATTCTTTAGTAGCTTTATTTGAATTATAAAAACCTATTACCGCATTAAGCTCTTCATGTTTAGGTTCATGATTAACAAATATTTCTTTAGAATTCTGTTCGATTTTTAACCGACCGTTTAAATCGGTATAATATAGCTTTACCGTTTCAGGGTGATATATCAAGCCGATGGTTGGAAAACCGTTTGCAATAAGCCCTATATTTACCGTATATGTACTTTTACCGTTTACATAGCTCCGTGTCCCATCAATAGGATCGATTAACCAAAAAGTATCAGTGCTTAATATAGGTAGCGGCTGCTCTTCACATACTATAGCTATTTGAGAGGTTAAGCTTCGTAAAGTTTGATAAATTATTTTACTAATTTCCTTATCGGCATTAGTGACTACTGACCCATCTGATTTAATATCAGTCAATATTCCTGTCTTTTTTATATCTAGTGCAACCTTGCCGGTATTAATAATTAAATCTTTTAAAGCGGCTATTAAGTTATTATTCATATTATTTATTAAATGCGGATTATGTCATTCCTGCATAAGCATTTTGCCCTCATGGATACTGAAAATTGTCATTGCAAGGCGCGAAGCTTTACTGCAATCTAGTTTTAATTTCATGAGATTGCCACGCTTCTTACAGTCGCGGAGTTGTTGCGTGGATACCATCACGTCATTACGAGCAGTCGTAGACTGCATGGCAACCCAGAAAAATAATCAAAAAAATTCTGTAAATCAGAATTTTTACTGGATTGCTTCGTCCAAACTTACAGTTTTGCCTCGCAATGGCGATTTCTCAATAAAATATTACTTATGTAATTTGCTATCGGGAATGTTTAACATCTCGCTCGCTACATCATCTTCTAACCACTGACCGGTATTTAAAAACGTAGATTGCTGCAACTCAGCGATTCGATTATCAGGTGATCCCGGTAACATTTGCCACCCCAAATATTCAATGCCATAATATCCTATATCAACCATGCTTAAATAAGAGTCCATATTTTCTAAATCTTTTTTATTATTCGCAAAAATTACTATTTTTGTAGGTTGTTTCAGTATAATTTTTAAGAACTCTATAAGAGTTTTTACTTTATTTATATTACCGGTAAATATTATACCTAAATAAAAAATAGGGGCACCAGCATCACTTGGGTTAAATCTAAATACATCTTTATCATTAACTTTATTAGTAAAATTAATATTGAGTCCGTAAAGTAATGTATATAACCATCCTTCATAATTTTCAATTAAATTACATGGAGCAGTTATTTCTTGAAGGCCTAAAACTGTTGCACCTTGCTGTTTCATCTTATTAATTAAATCTACCCATTTAGATTCAACAAGAATCATTTGACGCTGCACTATCAATTTTGCAATAGTTTTATTAACTGATGCATTATCCGCTGCAAGACTATATAAATATTTAGTAAAATTTATATAAGAATTATCTTGATATCGAAATAATTTGGATTTCGGTGTTATGATAGTATTATCTATATTTATAAGTACCAGCGTATCTGCATCTATCTTCGGTAATAAATTTTTCATTGTTACCGAATCTACAGAGTAAGTAGGAATAATTTGACCATAACTTACACACGAAATAACTAAGCAAAGTAAGCTCAATAACACTTTATTGATTTTTATCATAAGGATTTTTATCTTTTATCTTGTTAGTTTTTAGAGGCGGATTATTTCTTTTTATCTTATTTATTTGAGGTATTAAATCATTAATGATTTTAGTATAATATGCAGCATCTTTATGTTCCGGGGTATTGTTATTATTATAATAATAACCAATAAATAATATATTAGAACTATAACTATTAAGTTGAAACTCCATTGATTTTAATAATTCTATGTTACTGCTAATTATTATAAAAGCTTTAGGCATAAATCCCATGTGAATAAGGAAATTGAGCATCATTTCCGCTTCCGATATATTATTACTCGTCAATATACCCTTATAAAATACCGGATAAGTATTAGCAAAACTGTCTAAATTGTTAAAAATAATATAATTATTGTTTGGAAAACTATTTGAAAAATCAATATCGAAATTTTTCTTTAAATAATCGGCAAACCATATTTCAAATTTAGGAATACTATTAAAATTACCGGTAAATCCATCATTTACTGCTATTATAGGGATTTTACTATTACTCATTTCATTTACAAAATTTGGAAAATCAGATTCTTGTAGTTCTTTCTTATAACTATCATTAGTTAAAATTAATTGGTCTATATAAATAGCTTTTGGGTTTTTATTAATATTACGCAAAAGAGGAGTTAGTGTAAGATAAATATCTTTGTCAATTTGTTCATCTATAGGCACTAAAGACTTAAACAAAAATTCATCTAAAACCGTTACTACTAATAAATCCTGAGGTACATAATTTTTATTATAATTTTCTTTAAAATCTTGTTTTATTTTATCTAAGTTATCTACTTCGATAATCTCTGCTTTAACTAAGGAAGTAATAAATAATAGCAAGATAAATAAAGATTTTTTGAATATCATCATCATTTTTAAAATTTTATTATTGTATAGGATAGACGAAGTTTAATTTGGAAAAGAGCAATGAGTCTATAAGGCGAGGCGCGGAGTGTATACTTAATACGTGAGCACCGCAGAACTTATAAGACGACGTAGCCAATTTTTCAAATTAAACGAGTATATATTAGTGTTACCACATCATAGCGCTAATATCAATCCATATTAAACTATAATACGGTAAATATGTTCGGAAGTTTTTTTAGTTCGCTTGGCGGCGGCATAGGAAATGCATTTGGCGGTGGTATATTTTCAAGCGTAGGCAGATTTGCCGGTAAAATGCTTGGTGAGTATTTAGATCCATTAAATCACGAACCGATAGAATATGACAATATTAAAATAGGCACTATTACACCACCTTCTCCGTCTCCAGGATTTCCTCCACCGTTATCACTGTCACCTTGGTTCTCTGGATCACTGCCTCCTAGATCAGGGTTTTCGGGATTACCGCCACCATTATCATTATTATGCAGTAATACAACTCCATTCTCATCGCTTACCCATCTTATTAACCTGTTTAATTCTCCACCTGTATCAACAGTCACTTTATTTTGAGTAACTGGAATAAAATTTCCACCTGCTTCTTTTAGTATTACTTCATGTTTAGTATCAGGAGTAATTTTAGTAATCTCAGAGCATGATGTGACTTTAATTACTAAACTATCTAAAGCCAACATATAAACATTAGCCCCGTTACCGACTAATATATGCCATCCCGATTTCGCAGTCACATCAAAATACGTAATAATCTCAAGAGTACCGTTATATGTAACATTTCCTGTATGCTTTAATTCGTAAGTAGCTAAATCTAAAGCACTATCCGTAAATTGTGAATGAGCATCTATTCCTAAATTATCCAATAATATATGTTCTTTATTTGCTACTAAATTAGCTGCTTTAATATTTTTCTCAAGAATAGCAAATTTCTCAGGACCAAACTCTAAACGCTCTACATTTTGGATTTCTTCTTTTAACCAAATATTTTCATTAAATTTTATAGCACCGCCCGCCGTCAATTTCAGCATTTACTAAAACCGCATCGTTAAAATGTACAGAAGCAGCAGCATCTGCAAAATTCAGCTTATCTACTTTAATATCAGTTAAATAACCAAATAACTGAAGCGAACGAGGAAGGAGATCTCTCTCTACTAAAACATCCTGTATAATTATATTTTTAGCATTTCTATTATTACCTCGTTCAAAATCTATATTCTTACCTGCATCAATGTTAATCTCTTTAGAATATACATCACCTTTAATAGTACTATTCTTACTAACTTGTACACTTGCTAAACTATTATTTTACTTCCTAAATTATAAGTAGGTACCACTCTCTATCTTAAGTTTTATGTTACCTTGCCCGTTATTCGCAGTAGTTACATCTGAATAAAAATTCTTAGTATTTACCGTAACTAAACCGTTTCCTGTTAATTCTATTGCTTTTAATCTGTGAGCTTCAGTCCCAATAGCACCGTTACCGGTGTCAAAATCTGTTATTGCTAAAGTGTAAAGATTATTTCCTGCTGTAGTAATATTAGTCACTCCACCTGACGCTTGCTTGTAGCGTTAATATCGCTTCTTGTCCTGCATTTTAGAAGTTAATAGCTTGGGCTTTTAACTCACCTGTAATAGTAACGTCTTTACCGGCTACTTCTACTATACCTAAACTATTATTATTCCCTATGGTACCGGTTATATTAATAGGAACTTTGTTGTTTAATTTTAAAGTACCGTCATTCTCATTTTCACCTGCAATATCGGTAACGGTGATATTATCATGAACCTCTATTGCTCCACCGTTTGACATTATAATATTACCGCTTTTAACGGTACTGCCAAAGTTTACCTTGCCTGCTTTTACGATAATATTACCGACTGCCGCATTTGAACCAACGGCATTATGAACACTACCACCGTCGGTAAAGATTAAATTTACAGCCTGCCCGCCGATCTTATTAATATAAGTTGTCGTTAATCTGGAATTAGGACCAAAAGTTAAATTATTATTACCGTTACCTTGAATCTCACCGCTAGAGTAATCACCGCCGGCAATGAATGATACATTACCGCTATTCGTGCCTATCGCTCCAGTTACGTTCCCTGCTCCTATCGTCAGTGTACCTGTATCATTTGTAGCCGTTGTAACCGCTCAGCTAATTCCATTATTTGCCGTTAACTTTCCATCTGCCGTATAACTTACTGCTTCACTGATTACCCCCGTTGCCGTTACGTTTGCTGCTACATTACTAATCCTCACCGTTGTTGCATCAATGCTTATTACATTACTTACTCCGTTAAAATTTACTTCTTTTAATTTATTACCGCTACTCGTGCCTATCGCACCTGTTACATTCCCTGCTCCTATCGTCAATGTTCCTGTATCATTTGTAGCCGTTGTAACCGCTCCGCTAATCCCGTTATTTGCCGTTAACTTTCCATCTGCTGCAAACACTACCCCACTGTCTGCTCCTAAATCTAAGAGCTGATTAAGAGTTACCTGTCCAGTACTATTCAGGTTAAATCGCTTTGTAAATACCGTATTATCAATTACGATATTACCTGCTCCCTTAACTTTAAACTCTTTAAGACGATGCGTATTGTCCTGTCATATTGTATAAGGTCCTCCATTATTTGCTATAGTAAGATTGTTAGTAGTGGCCTCTACTCGTACTATCCCATATTCATCTTCTGCATTTGATGGATTTAAGTTAAAATATAACGTAAACTGCTTATCCGTATTACCGGTATTTATTAAATTTAATTCCGAACCTACCACTTCAAATATTATCTTCACTCCATTTTTTAATAAATCTACATTGCCGTTTTTAGCATCAATCGTATATTTTATGTTATCAGCTATTTTTATCTCTCTTATATCTCCCTCCGGCACTTGGGTCACTAATTGTAAAATCAGCATTCAGAACTATCATACCGTTATTAGGATTGACTATAGCATTAACTGCAGATGGTGCATTTATATTACTAATGTACCTCCATCTGCATTCTCATTATTGAAAACTACTCTTATTACAATGAAACCGCTCTCAATATTTACCTTCCCTGAAGTATCAACACCTTGAACAAAAACTAAATCATTTACAAGTACTTTCCTCTTAACGTTACTTGTTTTGTATTATCACCCGCAATCTCTATAATATCAGGCTTATTTTCGTCATCCGTACCTATTCTCCCGTAGCCTCTCCATCACCTATAAACACTAAAGTACCTGCTATACCGCTGTACTAGTAACACTACCGATAATTTTAGTATCATCTCCTAAATAAAATGTACCTCCTCTATTATTAAAGTTAACATTTCCTGTTAGCCATCCATTTGCAAGTAAAGCACCTGCAACAGTATATTCTATATTTCCTACCATCTTTCCGGTAATATCCGCTCGTTAAACACTACTTTTTTTGCCTCTACTCCACCGGTAACTTCTCTATCACCTATAAAATACAAGCTACCGGCAACGGAGCCGGTACTGGTCACTGCCCCATCAATCGTAGAACCGTCTACTAAATTAAATACTCCATCATTACCTTTAAAGTTAATATCTCCTGTTATCCCTTTAGTAGCTGCTACCGTACCTGCTGCGTTATAACTTAAATTACCGGTTATACTACCATCTGCAGCTACATTAGCTTTAGCATTAGCTACTATAAATCTATAGTATTTGCAGTAGCACCTAATTTTGTATCTCCTGTACCATCGAAATTAATAGTAGTGGCATTGGTTATTGGACCCGTAACGCTACCTCTCAAATTTATAGTTGTTGAAGCGGTATTTATAGAATTTATTGCACCGGTGATTGTATTTCCTTGATTAATGGTTAGTACAAAATTATTACTACCATTACTAACGCCTTCTATATCAGCAGTAACATCATTATTTATAGTCATCCGCATATTTGGGTTACTACCACTAGTACGATTTACTTGAATCTTAGATGCTTTAACCTCCCCGTTTAATACAATATTAAAACTATATTCATTTGCATTATTTATATTATCTATATTAGCTGCGCAAACTTGATTAGAACCTATACTTACCTAGAATATCATCAACATTTTGAAAGTTAACCTTTCCTATAATAGGATTATCACCGCTAACATTTAATGTACCGGGCTACAGAATTTGCACCTGTAAAAGTAAATCTTACTCTCCCTGCACCTGTGCCATCTTGAATCGAATTGGGAGCAGATAAAGTAAGCGATTTATCTCCGGCAATATTAAAATTCATATTTCCGGCATCACTGGCTTTAGTAGGCTGAGTTATTATAACATCGTCATTTACATTTATTGTTTCTGAGAATGCACTAGTGTAAAAGGTGCTATTTAGAGTCATTGGGGGATTAATATTCAAATTAATACTATTTGCACTATCCCCGCCACCCATCTGTGTAAATGATACCTGTTGTAATGCACTATAATCATTTACTGGGGGAATATTGCCGCCCCCTGCACTACCATTTACAGTAATATTTATATTAGTAGCATTATTAAATATTGTAATATTCAAACCCTTTACAACACCGGACATTGAACCAATTGTAAGATTTATAGCTAGATCCGTGCTACCCGCTACCGACCGATATTGCATTTACTTCTTGATTAGCTCGTATAGCACCTATATTGTAAGTACCGCTATTTGATACAATTATATTACCGGAATTAATCACTTCAATAGTATTACCGTCAACAAATAGTGGATTAAAATTAGTATTCGGATTATTAAGATTAACATCCCTAACCATTTGACTAACAGCTGCTGCATATATTTCATTTACCGGTATGGTCAATGACAGACCTAATATTGACGCGGTTGCTAGAAAACTTTTTAATATTCTAGATTTTTTCCTCATAACTCTTAACCTTATAGTTGATTTTTTGACTATAACTTTATATTAAAACCCTTTGGTTTATTAATTTTTATATAAAGTAATGATATATTTATTGAATTGATGAGGTGTTTTTACAACATTAGTTTTTAGGCTATTAATATATTAATCAGGCGGAGGTGAGAATTAGATAAGATATTAGGTTCTGTGAACATTTCTAATTGATTTAATATTTTAACAAAGATTTTTAAATTATAATTTTCTAAAAAATTATCTATTATCATTTTATCTTGTTCATCTATTTTTGAATTTTCTGAGCTTGTACAGCTATTAGATAATTTATTTAACTGTACTATTAAGTTAACTAGCTTATTTAAGGTTTCAGTAACGTTTTTTATTATCTATTATATTATTTTCATTGTTATGCAATGTAATACGTACTAACTCATCTTCGAGCAGAATAATGAGTCTCACTATAAGATCATACAAATTATTTAAAGTATCGCTAATATCTTTAGTCATAATTTATCACCGTTTATAATCGGTGGAAGTCCGACAAAAGCTCTTTTTTCATTTAAAGTAGAGATTTTAACCCACAAATTTTCACGCTTTTCAGTTAATTCAGATATAGAATCACGATCAAAAGCAATAATAATATCTTCCTTGCCCTCCTTCAAGCAGTAGAGGCTTACCGGCATTACTATTACCGCTAAATTTCTCTGATAATTGCGCTTGCAATCTTTCAAACTGTTCATCGCTAAGATAACAGTGACTATCCTTTACTATTAATGCCTCGGAAGATCTTGCCCCGTTTTGTAATAATGAATGATTACAATAAGAAGATTACTGATGTAAATCTATAGGAAGAGAGGAAGCTTCTAAATACGATAACCCGTAATGCTGATCTAAAGGATGATAGTCTTTTAAATGCAAGACTCTACTCATCTTAGCTATAGGATCAATCTTATAAATCCTATAGCCTTTGTTACTTTTATATTTATAAGCAACTAAATTGTTATGTGCTATAACAAGTTCCGTAGCAAGTGCCGGTAATAAATAAATCTCTTTAGGAATTGAGCAATTAAATTAATACATCTATATACTAGAACATTTTCACGATAAGCTTCTATGCCTACCTTAACTCTTTTTAAGTGCCCGTATGCAATGTCGTTTAGTTCAATAAAATTTTGTGATTTGGTAGTACTATTCTTCCAAAACTTTTTCCAATAATTTTTGATCATATATCCTAATATATTTATTGTTTTCATGATTATATAATGATTTGGGAGATAGACTAAGAGAGCTTAAAATAAGTACCGAACAGTTTTTTAAAAAGACTTTGATGACATTCCTGCAAAAGCAGGAATGTCTTGTTGTGTAGACCGGCAAACGCGCTCGATGTCATCCTGTGGCTTGACCACGGGATCCAAAAAACAATTAATCACTAAAATTATAACTAATATTTTTTCTAGCAGCACTTATATCTTTTAAACGTTCACAAACTTTTTCAAAAACTTGTTTAGGCAAGATATTTGAAGCATTAATTTGTAAAAATTTATCGTCTTTTAATTTAATCGAAAAAGAAGGTTCTTGGAATTCTGGTCCATCAATTTCTCTAGCAATTTTTATATAATAACCGATTATATGACTGTTGTAATAATCACTTTTACTAATCATTTTCTTAGCTATTTTATTAATCTGCATATCAGTTTTAGCAGTATAAGTAACCGTAAGAGCAATGCCGAGCATTAGACGCTGTCTATGACTGAAAGGAATGTCTGAAGATAATATAAATTCTGAAACAAAATTTGCTCTGAGCGTTTTATCAATATTTTTATTATATTGTGCTAGCATTATAGCGAGTTCAATAATAATAAGAGTCGTGGCATCGGAATTAATTAAAAGATATTGTACTGCTTCAATATATTTTTCAATTTTACATATATTGCTATCAAATTTTACTAATCTCTTCACCCTCTCATAAATAATATCTTTTTCTGTTTCATGAGACGGCAATGAGTCAAATCTTACTCCTTCTTTTAAACCATAATTTGAGATAATAATCTTTTCCGGTGAAAATACCTTAATCATTGCTTTTATTACTAGAACTGCATTATAATTTATGGCTTTCTGCTCATAATAACTTAGCTTTAATTTATCGATTTGTGATAATTTCTCTAAATATAACTCAAATTCTACACGATTTATTTCAAAATTATGTAAATTCTTAAGGGGATAATTTATAGACTCCATATATATACGGCTCATTAGACGTAATGCACCGCCAATTAAATATAAATTAGGATAATGTGCAGCTCCAAATTCTTCCTCTAGCATTTTAGTAATCAGTCCAACATCACCAAAATTGCTACTAGTAATAATTTTTGTACCGAGCGGCAATGATTTTAATTTACCGACTTTTTTATTTCCAATCTGTGCAAGCTCAAGACTTCCACCGCCAAGATCGGCTACAATACCGAAAGCATCACTAATACCGGAAATTAATCCGGCAGCTGTTAAATAAGCTTCACGTTCACCTGAGATAATGTCAATATCAATATTGAATCTCTTTCTAATTATAGCTTTGAATTCATCTGCTTTAGGATGCCCCCTAAGTATAGCTGTTGCAACACATCTAATATTAGTAACGGACAGTTTGGTAAAAACATGGATAAGATATTGTAGAGATAAATATGTTTGATGTTTTACGTCTAAATTATCTAAATTAAGTAAATTTGTAAGATAATTTCTAAATTTATAATTAAAAATTTCTGGAGCTCCAAACTCATCACTTTCATAAACTACAGCTCTTAAAGCATTTGAACCGATATCAATAATAGCTGAACGCATTTTTGGATCTTACTCATTATTTTCCGGAGCAGTTGTTATTTCAGTCTCTTCAGAAGCCTCATTATTATTTGCCCTAGGATCAAAAGGTACTTGAGTAGGCACAAAAGTCGGCGGTAATAATCTACTAGTAAAAAATTTATCTTCGTAATACTTAATTTTACGAGATTTTATAGGTGGAAAGGATTCTATTAAAACAATTTGCTCATCTCTCGGTAACTGTATTACTTCTTGAGGTAAAAGTAAAGCTCTTTGAACTTGAGAAACGTTTTGGGTTCTAGTAGAAATATTAAGGTCAAAAAATAAAGGTTTACTAAATGATCTTTGTTCTACCGTCTTATTACCGACAAGCTGCGATATTAAATTTGCCGTTTCATAGTTATTAGCAGCAAAAGTAATACGGTATGTTGCATTAGATAAGAAAGAATTCATCCCTGCATCTTCATATGTTCCTTTTAACTGCTGTGTATCTTGAATAATCAAGAATAACCGAACTCTATAACCTCTAAAATAAGCTATACCGGCTTTAAAAGTATCCATCTTTCCAAGCGTCGGGAACTCATCAAGTAAGAACATTACACCATGCGGCTCTTCCTTTAAATCCGGCATTTTACGGCTTAAAAATTCTGTCGCCTGCTGATAAAACACCTGCATTAATTTTTGCAAACGCTGTATATTATCGGGTGTTAATCCTACATATACGGTTGTTTTTACTTTTTTAAATTCTTGTATGTTGAAATCAGAAGATGCAGTAGCCGAATCAATAAGCGGGTTTGCCCATAATTCAAGCGATGAGTTCATTGTAGATATTACGCCCGAACGCTCTTTATCGGCTTTTTGTAAAAACGCAGCAATATTCATATATGCAACAGGATGTATTACACCGCCAAGCGTATCGAGTACGACCGCTAGATTATAAACTACATCGTCACTTCTCATGGTACGCACTACTTCACCGAAAGATTTAGTTTTAGTAGGATCAGCTATTAAATATAAAGTTACACCTAAGAATAAACTTCGTGCTTCATTGTTCCAAAAATCCTTTTCCGGCATTATAAGATTTGAAATTTTTTGAACGTCATCAACCATCTGCCCGGGCTTAGTACTAACCCAATCAATCGGATTGTAACAATGCGTAATACCGTCGGGATTAGAAGGTTCCCAAACAAAAACTTTCTGACCTTGTTTCTCACGCCAACCGCTCGTCAAACCGTGATTTTCGAGTTTTATGTCATGTACTACTACTGAATCACTCCAAAATAACAGGTTAGGTATCACAAAACCCACACCTTTACCTGAACCTGTAGGAGCAAATAATAAAGCATGCTGGAACCCATCTGCAACAAAATATCCACCGGCATCAACACCTATTAACATACCTTTTTTGGATCTAAGACCAGCAGCCTCTATATCTGACGGATTAGCCCAGCTAGCATCTCCATATACTTTTTCCGGTTGCTTAAAAAATTGTAATGATTTTATTCTTGCAAAATTTTTAATGTAAAGTATTGTGACAACAATAGCGGGACCAAGAAGAGATGCAAGTAGCTTCAATTTTAAATAATTATAGTCGACAATTTTTAACTGCCCCCAAACGTTAATAAGCCAGTAAGCCCACTTATAAGCAATATTTATAGCATTTATATCTCCACCTAAAGCTCCAACCTCATGAGTAAAAATTGCAACAAATGCACCGCTTATCCAAATGGTACAAAAAATCACAACCGGATGAATTATAGCATGACCAAATATATTCCTAGTAACTTTAAGTATCTTATGCCATTCCATGAATTGATATTCCTAGTTTTTACTTATATGTTAGTTTTTGCGTGAAGTAATTTTTCCAGTGTCATCCCACAACTTGATCGCGGAATCCAGCTTTTTTTTTTTATTTTTTATGGATCACGTGGCTTGACCACAGGATGACAGTAAGTACGCTACACCATACCTTCAGCGTTCTTATTCTTCTTATAATACACTTCCGAAACATATCTTTTCCCACCGCTACCGCGTTTTAACTGCACCACGATATCTACAACGGTTAAAATATACTTCTTTACTTCTTCAGGCGGCATACCAAGATCTGCTTGCATCACCATAAGCTTTAACTGCTCAATAGCCATAGCAGGGCTATCGGCATGCAGTGTTGATATTGAACCGGGGTGACCTGTATTAATAGCACGCAAAAAACTAAAAGCTTCCTTACCTCGAAGTTCACCTACTATAATTCTATCCGGTCTTAAACGCAAACACGCCTCTATTAAATCTTGAGTAGTAACATTTGCACGCCCCTGTCCTCCTTTGGAAGCAAGTAAATGCACTCTGTTAGGATGGCTTGATAGCACAACCTCACGAGCATCTTCTACAGTAATTAATCTTTCTCTTGCAGGTATTGCAGTAAGTGCCGCATTAGTAAAAGTAGTTTTACCGGTTGAAGTACCACCACTAATTATGATATTTTTCTTTGAAACAACTGCATGTCTAATAAATTCTTTAATCTTTTTTGCAGCTAAGAAGTTATTTAAAATTACTGCATCTTCATCTACTAAACTCTCTGTTGCAGTATCATCAAATACCCCCATTTTAGCGTACTCATCTAAAGTTAGATTCATACCGCTAGGCTTTCTTATAGAATAAATGATTTGTCCTATCTCACAAGCAGGAGGGAATACTATTTGAATACGGTAACCGTTCGGCAAAGTTGCAGAAAGTAAAGGCTTTTCTTCCGAAATCATCTGTTCGGTAGATTGAGCGACTAAACGCCCTAATGAAAGTAGATGCTCACTATCCAATTCCGGTATTTGCTTAGAATATATATCGCCTTTTTTTTCAACCCATGCTTCTCCAGGCTTATTAACCATAATCTCGTTAATACCATCTTCAGCAAATAAATTTTTAAAAGGAAGTAAAAACGTCTCTAAGGCTGCAAATTCTTCATTCATTTCATTACCTGCGATTTTAATAAAACGGCTTTTGGGAATTTATAATCCTTATTAACGTATATTCTAACCGGCGTACCTTGATTAACCGTTGTCGTCGGCTTAAACTGCTGCTGAGTTATCATATTTTGTACAACATTCGTCACATTCGTAAAAGCTTGAGTGGAAGCTTGTTGTGCTTGCGTCGGAGTTGATGCTATAGAGGTAGTAGTAAGCAAACTTGAAGCCGCCGTATTAACTGCCTGTACTAAGGTTTGAAGTCTCTGCTCAGCAGTACTCGCTGAAGAAGCAGTCTGTGCTGTTGTACATGCTTGAGTCATAGTAGTATAAGCAGTCGAAGTTTTATCGGTAATAGCAGCAAGTATATTAGTACAAATTGTAACTATCCTAGTATTTGCATCCATAGCGGTATTAGACGCAATAGTTTGAGCAGTATTTAACAATTGCGTTGCCGTAGCACTATTGGTAGCTGCTGCCTGCGACTTTATAGGAGGCGGCACTAACTTATCAAGAACTTTAGCAAGACCTATATTAAAGCCGGATTGTAATACGGCATTTGCAAATTGTTCTTTATATTTATTATCAACTCTCCCTTGTAGTCCTGGTCTACCTAAATGATCAACTGCAGGTGAGTCGAATTCTATAGTATAACCGTTAGTTAAATCGATTCTATCCCATATTATAGAAACTCTACCGTAACTGTCTGACGCAGTTGAGGTTGCATATTTACCGAATATTTTTGACCCTTTTGGTATCAATATAACTTTATCTTTCTCAGAAAATACGTCTCTACTAATAATGGCTCTTATTTCACCGCCGAGATCACTATTTATGGCCGTCTCAAGTACTGCATCAATTAATTTACCGCGTCCGAGAATCAAAGACATATCACCACGATCTTTAAAGGTCGCTTCTGCCGTAATCTGTTCCGGTGTTTTTTTAGGCTCTACACCACCAACTAACACTATAGCTGATTTTCTTTTTGCTTCACGACGTTGCTTCTCTGCATCACTCTCAACTAACGTTCCTGAAGTGGAAGGCAACGAAACCGGTGGCAATGGAAGCGTTTTGTCTTTATTCTCTTCTACAGAAGTAGTAGAAGGTAAGACCGGCGGAACTTCTACTACCGGAGGAGGAGGTGGTGGAGGAGCAGTAGGCGTCTCAAGCTTAGGCGGATCAGGTAACTTTGGAATCTCCGGAATATTATCATCAACATCAGTAACAGGTTTTACAATATTAGTCGGCACTTGAGTCTCTGGTATTTCTTCTTTTTTAGTAGCGAAAAAAAGAGTATAAAAAATATATATAAAAATACCGCAAATTACGACTACTATCGCAACACTCTTATTAAAGCTAACCGAAACTTTTGATAATTCTCTTTGTACTTCAGGAGCATCTGCTCCTGATAAAGAACCGGTATTATTATTATCATTATTATTTTGCTCTTCAGCCATATCTAAATTATATTAGTTAAAGTGTTTTTATTGTCATTACCCGCGTAGGCGGGAATGACATAAAACGAGCAGTGCGGACAAGTCCCACCCACACAGCCATAACATCGATTAAAACCTTACCATGTAATTACTATTTTTCTTAGGATAGTAAAATTTAATTACATATACTAAATCCCTTTCGTTACCCATCATAAGTTCCGTAGACGCGATATCAAATTCATATGTTCTTTTATTAGTTATAATAGTCATATTTGTACGAATATCTTTTTCAAGAGGCTTAATAAATAATCTATTTGCCAAAGGAGTTATTTTCCAAGCATAAGCATCCCCAAGAATTATATTTTGGATTTCTTCATTTTTAGCAAATTCTATATGCGATTGAAAGCCAAAATGCAACACTAATAAATAAACTTCATTTGGATTATATATATAAGTTTTTATCCTATTATCTTTAGTTATAGATAAATCATCTATATAATTATTGCTACTATTATTACATAGATCATCTACAAGCGGACATTCTCGTTGTACTGTAAAACCGCTTAATAATACAAAAACTAAAAAATAAAATCTAACTATTGTCATCGTCTACCCTATATCCGTTCACTTGGAACCCTACCGGATTTATGTCAAGTTCTGAATCTGTTAATTGCATAGGCACATAAGCATAACTTACTACCGCTATTTTATTATAAACTAATTGGCTTCCTGATGTTTCATTTACGGAAAATCTAACTATATATTTATCTGCTGCGATTTTTGACCATGATTTTATTACTAAAAATGTAGTATTATCTTCTTTATATTTTATCGTAGGATCAAAATCTTTATTTCTTATATAGCCAAGATAATTATAATAAACACCACTTGTTGAAAATAATCTTATTATCGTACGAGCTATCGTCGTAAAATCAACCGGATTATATGTTTCCCGTGCCGTTATGTATTTCTTTATAAAATACCTTGTAAGAGACTCATCCGCCATTAATACCGGTGATGAAATAGGTTCTACCACCGAAGCACGCCCCGTATTACTATTAAGCTGAATAACAAAAGGGTCAAACTGTTTAGATTTTACTACAAATGCTATTACTAAAGTCGATACAACCATAAAAATGGTTAGTAGTATTACTAATATGATAAGTAAGTTACGTTGAACAATTAACTTATCAGATCGCTCTTCATACCAATTCTGAGTAATTTTTAAAGGATTAGCCGATTTAATACTTGCTTGATTTTGTGTATCTCCTGAAGCGCTTTTCGAGTTGTTACTTGATTTAAAGAAGCCAAATATATTATTCATATCAAAGGTATTTTTATTATTACATTGTTATTGTATAAAACTATTACTTTTATGCTATATTTACTGAATTAACTGGTCTTCTTATACAAGGATTTACGCTTAAACTCGATCCATCATCTATATCAGCAGAAACGCACGGGCTTTTAATTTCATAAGGAGCTGAAGGGGTACATGACAGCAGTTGAGCAAGCATAGTTAATACTAATAGAAACTTTAATGATTTTAACATTCTAATTATACATTATTAAATTCTCTTGTTACTATTTTAAAATTACCTTACTATACAATAGTTCACAAGCATTTTTTGAAAAAATCTATTTATAAATATAAAAAATATTAAAAAGATTGTAAACTATTATACTCTGAAGTAAATAAAGAGTAGTTATACGAAGTTCAACTTGGGAGCAGAGCGTATCTTAATACGTGGCTACCTACGGACTTATTAATAAAGACATTGTCGCCAATTTTTCAAGTGGGACGAGTATAGCATAATAACTACCATCAATAATTGTTATTGTATAATTTTAATTTATAATTTATTTATTTTAATTTTAAAGTTAAACAATCTTTGGTATTGTAGCAACAATATAAACTTATTTTATAGCTTAAATAACATTAAATTAACAAATCATATTATAATCATTATGATAGAGTTAAAACAGAATAAATTAGATATTAATCTAGTAATTATGGACCCATTAACCAACGCAATACAAGAATATATAAAATCTGGCGAATATTTTATTGATGCAAGAAAATGGTATAATTTTAAGTATATCTCACCATTAAGTCATAGAAGTCTTCTGCTTTTAATATGCACGATTTTTACCTTATTATTAACCTTAATTTGTATAAATATCAACATATTGTTACCAATAAACGAAAAAATAAGTTATTTAATAAAAAATGATGCCGAAAAACAAGCTACCGTTACTAATACTAAACATTCAACACTCGCCAATCCTTATATCTCTGTTGCAAATATTATGCTTCAGAATTATGTAAAACAACGAGAAAAATACAATTACGATATATTAAAAGAACAATTTACCTTTATCAAAAATGCTTCTACGAGTATTGTTTATATGCAATTTGCTAATTTTATGAATATTGATAACTCATTATCACCGGTCATAAGATATCAAAAACTATATAGACGCTCAATTAATATATTATCAATTAACAATATAAACGATACCGAGGCAGTTGTTACTTTTGAATCATTAGCCCAAAATAGTACAGGTGAAATTTTAGAAAATATGGTATGGGAAGCAAGAATCGGATTTATAATGGGTTCTATCAGTACAAGTACATCACCTGATATGCCCTTCAATTTTACCGTTACTAGTTACAAGCTAAAGTTATTAAGGAATAAAAATCAGAAATAATATGAAGCAACTAATAATATTTTGTACTTTTATAATACTGACATTAGATGTATTTGCTCTTACTATATCACGACCTCTAGGTCGAGACCCGCGTCTAAGAGTTATGACTTATAACCCTGACGATGTTTTCAAATTCACAGGATATTACGGCTATCAAGCAAGTATAGAACTAGCAAGAGACGAGGAAATAGTCAGTATTTCTATGGGAGATACTACTTCATGGCAAATAGTACCTGCCGGTCATAGGATTTTTATTAAACCGATGGAACCGGATGCTACTACTAATATGACTTTAATTACTAATAAACGGACTTATTTCTTTGAACTATATGCCGCCGAAACTCTTGATATGCGTGATCCTGAAATGGTCTTTAACGTAAAATTTCTTTATCCGGATGACGAAAATGACAATATGAGCGGTCATATGCAAACTTTTTCTGCTTCCCTAGCCAGTCCCGATCTTACTCATCCTGAAAAATATAACTTTAATTACTATATTAGCGGCAGCGAAGAAATAGCTCCTATTAAAATTTTTGACGACGGCGAATTTACTTATCTACAATTTAGAGATAAAAACGCTGAAATTTCTGGTATTTTTGCTGTAGATGATTCACTTCGAGAATCTTTAGTAAATTATCGCCTTGCTCAAGATAATCCTAATATGGTGATACTTGAACAAGTCTTTCCTAAGCTCGCTATACGTAAGGGTAAAAAAGTCACATGTGTATTTAATCAGTCTTTCAAAGTATATTAATGTCTACCAACGTCATTGCGAGGAGCGAAGCGACGTGGCAATCCAGAAAATAATTAAAAAATTTTTTACTGGATTGCTTCGTCGAAACTTACAATTTCTTCTTTCAATGATGATGAAACTGATTCATGTAACAATGCTTTTCTTATACAATAACAATATAATTATGTCACATTTAATATACTTTCTTACTTTGATTTTACTAACTAGCGGCTTATTTATAATGCTTACAAGCCGTAATTATATTCATAAAATTATCGGGCTTGGAATTTTTCAAAGTTCGGTATTAGTATTTTATTTAAGTATCGGAAAAATTAAAACAGGCGGTGTACCTATTTTACAAGATGGGCTGACTACCTATACTAGCCCTTTGCCTCATGTATTAATGCTAACTGCTATAGTAGTTGGGTTTGCTACTCTTAGCGTAGCTTTAAGTTTAATATATCAAATTTATAAACATTTTGGTACAATATCAGAAAATGAAATTAATTTTGATAAATGATCCTAGCTAACCATTTCCCTATCATACAAATATTATTCCCTTTATTTGGGGCTTTACTCTCAATAATATCTTTTCGCTTTATGACCTTTGCACGAGTAATTACTACGATTTGCATTTTATCTAGCCTTGTGGTCAGTGTTTATGGATATAGTACTGTACAAAATACGGAACTATCTTACACTATGGGAGAATGGACTTCAAAAATAGGAATAGAATATCGGCTAAATTCACTAAACCAAGCGATTATTATTTATCTTAACTTGGTTTTATTATTCTTTTTAGTTTTTTGTTATAAGATTACTAATAGAACAATCTTAAAATATATCAACAATAATAGAAAATCTTTATTTTACGGTATATTATTATTCGCTCATACGGGCTATTTAGGAATGATTGCTACTAATGATTTCTTTAATTTATATGTGTTTATAGAAATTTCGGCACTTAGTAGCTATATATTGATAGCCTCAGGTAATAATCCAAAATCTTTAATCGGAGCTTTTGACTACTTGATAATGGGTAGTATTAGTGCAACTCTTATTCTTATAGCCATAGGATTCTTACTAAGCATTACGGGTAGCTTAAATATGTATGATGTTGCAGCTTATTTACAGGAACATACTAATGCCCGCATAATCACTATAGCTATTGGTTTTTTCTTAACAGGAGCTATTTTAAAAACTGCTTTTTTCCCTATGCACTTTTGGATGATGAGAGCTTATAATAACACGTCTTCAGTTATTTTAGTGTATTTAGCAGGGATTTCTACTATAATAGGAATATATATAATATACAAATTTACTTATATTATTATAGGCTATGAGACGATTAAAACTTCTATTACAAATTTTATAAAACCTATTGCTTTCGCTACTCTTATTATAGCTCCGTATTTTGCTTACCAAGCAGAAGACTTCAAGAATATTATAATTTATTCATGTTTCACTCAAATAGGTTATGTATTTCTATTATATGTTACTGAGGGCGGTATAATAATTTTACCAAGTTTATTACTTGCAGACAGTATAAATAAAATAGCTCTTTTCTTGATAGATGCTTATAATGAAAGCTATAAAAAGAATTCTAACAAAGTTTTAACCATCATTATTATTATTTGCAGCTGCGGCTTACCTATCAGCCCATTATTTTTTATCAAAATAAATATTCTCGAATTATTATTTAGACAAAAACTATTATTAGATTTTGTTATAATCTTACTCAGCTCCGTAGGATCACTATTTTATCATTATAAAATGGTGAAAGTTACTTTTTGGAAGAATTAATTAACCTTTGACATTATGAAAAATCACTCGTCATTGCGAGGAGACGTTGTTGAGTGGATACTAGAGGCCGTCATTGCGACACCACAAAGTGGCTGCGGCAATCCAGAACAACAATAAAAATTCTGATTTACAGAATTTTTTACTGGATTGCTTTGTCAAAACTTACAGTTTTTCCTCGCAATGACGGGGCTTTTTAAAACTGTCCGATACTATAAGGTCAAGCAAACTAGGTAACAAGGAAAAACATGATTACACAATTTACTACTCCGAGTCTTTTGATTCTATCAACTTTGCTAGTTGGTGCATTAAACTTAACCAGTCCGTATGCCACTAAAAAAGATAGTTTTATACGTAATTTTTTGCTTATTACTATCGCTATTTTTTTCTTCGGTAATATTTTAATTATAGACTGGTTGTTTTTAAAAGGTATTAGAGCAGGCTTTGAATTTAATATATTCAGTAATTACTCTATAGGATTTCATCTTGAACCCTCAGGGCTTATATTCTTGAGCTTAATAGGCTTTTTATGGATTTGTGCTTTACTTTATACTCCAAAATATCTTGCTGTTAATAATATAGAACACTCTTCGAGATTCTTATTTTTCTTTAACTTAACTATTCTAATCGGTGTTTTAATTACTTTATCTAGCAATTTATTCACAATGTTTATTTGCTACGAGCTTTTAACTATTTCTACAGCTTTTTTAATAGGACACACTAGAAATAACATAATACTTAGCGGGTTATATAAATATATAAAAATTCTAATGATTTCTGCCACAATATTATTTTTACCGGCAGTGATAATTATTTATACTAAAACCGGTAATGGGGATTTTGCAAGCGGCAGCTTAATAGAAAATTATTTTTCCAAAAACCAGTCAATTATTTTATTATTAATGTTTATTTTCGGTATTGCCAAAACTGCAATTTTTCCGGTGCATTCATGGCTTCCTGCCGCAATGGTTGCACATTACCCCGTTAGTAGCTTACTGCATGCTGTAATAGTGGTAAAAACCGGATTATTTTGTATTTACAAAATCCTATTATATATATTCGGTTTATCGTATTTACAAATGATATTTGCCGAGTTTAACTGGTTAATTTTCATACCGATAGTCAGCATATTTTACAGCTCACTCAAAGCACTAGGCACGGATAATATTAAAAAAATACTCGCCTACTCCACTATGAATCAATTAAGCCTTGCCTTACTTAGTGCTTTCATGCTCACACCTAAGGCACTTGGAGCCGCAATACTACATTTAGTTTCACATTCTTTTACCAAAATCTGCTTATTTTATAGTATGGGAAGTATTTACAGTTTAAAGAAAACCAATCAAATACAGAATTTACATGGTACATCCAAAGAATTGCCTTTAATTTCTTTTGTTATATTTATCTCTTCATTATCGTTAATCGGTATGCCTATCTTTAGCGGATTTATTAGCAAATTCTCAATCTTACTTGCCGCAAGCGAACAAAATCAAATTATCGTTATGATTGTCGTAATATCTAGTAGTATATTCTCAAGCCTTTACCTTCTCAAAATATTAAGCTCTATTTATAAACCTTCTTTGGTAGAATCTAGTGTAACAAAACCACTCCCCTACTCTATGCAAATCAGTATAATAATTTGCTGCTGTGTTGTAACTCTTTTCTATTTTATTCAAATCTTAATTAGAGAATTTTTAGCTTACATTACATAAATATGTATTTACATAATTTATGTATTTACATATAATCATATAATATGCAATTTTTTGAGGATAAATATGGCACAAATTATTAGAGCAACAGAATTTGTACGATCTTTTTCAGATATTATGAACAGAGTTTACTATAAAGGTGAGATTTTTGATGTTCAAAAAGGGAACCATATCGTAGCAAGAATTACGCCTGTACATACAGCTGACAAACCACACAAAACGTTAAAAGAGTTTTTTAAGCATGCACCTATATTAGACCCTGATGATGCCGCACAATTTAAAAAAGTCGTGTATGAAGCACGTCAAAAATATGATTTTAAAAGAAATGATACATGGAAGTAGTGATTGATACCTCTATATTAGTGGATTTAGAGAGAGGTAGATTAGCCTATAAGGTACTAGAAGAATATGAACAATGCTATATTAGTCCTATTACTTTAACGGAATTATTAATAGGTGCAGATAGAGCCGATAATGAAAATAGACGTATTAAACGTTTAGTTTTTATCGAATATATAATCAATTCACTGATAATATTACATTTTAAGACTGAAGAAGCCCGTATATATGAAAAAATTATAGACAATTTACGTAAAGCAAAGATAACTATCGATACTAATGACATGCTAATTGCTACAACGGCAATAACGCATGGTTATCCTTTATTAACTCTAAATGTAAAAGACTTTAAAGGATTCAAGGAATAGAGGTTTTAACAGTTTCTTTTAAAGATTAAAATGTTTATTCAAAATACCAGATTTACATTTCCGCTTACTAATTTTGAGCTTACGTTTGATTTTAACCAACAAAATCAGCTAATAGCCTTAGCATTTCTAATTGTCACTGCTATCTTAAATCTTTATACAATTTCCCAAAATAGAAAATTTGAGACGCTAATAGGTAGTTTATACTGTTTATCCTCTATTATATGCGTATTTGCGGCTGATTTTATTTCTATGATAATCTCGCTTGAATTCATGACGGTTTTTGCCTGCATAATTGTTTTTTGTGACCAATTCAAGATAAAACCGGCTCGTCAATATTTTCTCACTCATTTATTCAGCAGTGGGCTAATCTTAATCGGTATGACTCTTCTAATCCAAACAACAGGTAATATTGCTTTTACTTCTTTAACGGGATCAGTAAATAATTTTGAGTTACCGGCGGTATTTATACTTGCAGGTTGTTTGATCAATGCTTCGATTATCTTTGTAAACGGTTGGGTGGTTAATTGCTATCCTGCAGCTTCAAGTAGCGGTGTTGTATATTTAATTAGTTTTACTACTAAAGTTACTTTAATTATCATTTTAAAATTATTTAGCGGTCTTGAGATACTTAAGTTTTTTGGAATATTAATGATTATTTACGGGTTAGTATTGTCTCTAATTGAGAAAAACCTTAAACGATTAATATGCTATCTGACAGTTTCACAGCTTGGTTTTATATTAGCAGCTATTAGTATAAATTCTCCAAACACAGCTTATCTTATTACAAGTTTTATATTCATACATATACTATATAATGGGTTATTTGCTTTATATTTTACTTATATAGAAGATGAATACAGTATTAAAAATTACCAAGATCTTCAGAATACTCAAATTAATTTTATTTTATTAGGCGGGTTTGTAGTTAGCATATTAATATATACATCTATACTGCCTATTAATTCTTCTTATATCAAAGACGGGATTGCCAATCTTTTAGATACAAATAATATTATTATATTTTCCAAGATAGCAACTTGTACCGTGTTATTTGGGTTGTTGATGGAGAGTTTATACAATTTGTCATACCGTGATCAAGTCGTGGTATCCAGCAAAAAAATAAACAATAATAATAAATATTTATGGATATCGCGATCAAGTCGCGGTATGATACCAATAACCTACCTCTCCTCGTGCATCATAACTTTATCTGTATGTTTATTCTACCCTGTTCAAATATCACATACTGCTAATTTTAAACTAGTTATCCTTGCAATCTCAATATTATTGGCTTTAATATTTAGAAAAATACCACGCATTTCAACAGAAAATATCAATCTTGACTTATACCAATATATCGAAAAACTTATCTATTTCAGTATCGATAAATATAAAGACACAACAGACAGTAACGAAGATGGAGAAGAATATCTTAATTTTAAGGTTATTTGGAATAATATTTCAAGCAAAATATCTGCTTGGCATAATCAGCAAACTGCTATATTTATTGTATTATTTCTATTAATTAGTTTGATTTTAACACTCTGTCATACTATGGCTTGACCACACGGTATGACACTCAAAAAAATAAAAAATATGAAACCACCCATCGCAAATAAACAAAATTACAGCTTTGAAGCCCACGGACAAACAATAAACGATGATTATCAATGGCTGCGTGATCCTAAATGGCCAAATGTAGCAGACTCTAAAATTTTAAATTACTTAAAAGCCGAGAATAAATATACCGAAAATTTCTTTGCCGATCTACAAAAGGATAAGGAAAAGATTTTTGAAGAATTAAGAGGACGAGTCAAATTAGACGATGAATCGGTATATGTTAAGAAAAAAGATTATTTCTATTACCATAGAGTAGAATGGAACAAAAATTATCCTATATATTGCCGGAAGCATAATAGTATGGAAGCAGAAGAAGAAGTAATATTAGATGTTAACCTTCTTGCTTCAAACGGTGGTTTTACCGATGTTGCTAAGCTTGCAATGTCACCTGATCAAAATTTAATGTCTTATAGCGTTGATTTTACGGGTAATGAGCAATACAATATCAAAATATACAATCTTAAAGAGCAAAAATACTTACCTGATGAAGTACAGGATGTTGCTCCTACTGTGATTTGGCATGAACAACTAAACGGCTTTTTCTATATTACTATTAATGAGAATCAACGCTGGGATAAGGTAATGTTCCATCGTTTAGGGGCAGATGTTACTCAGGACAAATTAATATTCGAGGTAAAAAACCCTCTTCATTTTATCAGCTGCAAGAAATCAGCAAGTCATGAATATATTTTTATAAATTCAGGCGATCATAATGAAAATGAAATTTACGTAATTTCTATGCAGGATGATAGTTTTACGCCTAAATTAGTACGAGCCGCAGAAAATAAAATATTCTATGACATAGAACATAATGGCGGTTATTTTTATATTAAAACTAATTATAAAGCTAAAAATTTCCATGCTGTAAAACTGCCGATAAATAATTTTGAAAATACTAGCTGGGATGATATTTATATTCAAGAAGAACAGGACAAATATTTAAAAAGCTTTGATATTACAAATAATTATTTAATCTTAAATTATCGTGACCAAGGTTTACCGCTAATTAAAATAAAGCAATTTAACGATTTACAAGAAAAAACAATTCACTTTCATGACGAAAGTTTCCAAGCAAATAGTTTTTCTACAAACTTTGAGGAAGACGATATCAGAGTAGACTACTCTTCTCTAGCAATACCAAATACCACTTATAGCTACGATTTTGATAACAATACATTAGTGATATTAAAGACCCAAGAAATACCTTCAGGATTTAATCCGAAAGGATATAAAGTAGAGAGAATATTTGCAGATAATGAAGATGTAAAAGTACCTATCACCTTGTTTTATAAAAAATCTTTATTTAAAAAAGATGGCTCAAATCCTTTATATTTAATGGGTTACGGAGCTTACGGGATTAGCATGCCTGTTAATTTTAGCAACATGGCAGTAACGCTTGCAAATCGTGGTTTTATTTATGCGGTTGTGCATATTAGAGGCGGCGACGATTTAGGTCATGATTGGTATGAAGCAGCTAAGTTTTTAACTAAAAAAAGAACCTTTGAAGATTTTATAGCTTGTAGTAGAGCTTTAATTAAAGAAAAATATACACGTAACAACAATATAGTAATAATGGGCGGTAGTGCCGGCGGTATGTTAATCGGTTACGTACTAAACGAAAAACCGGAAATTTATAGAGCGGCAGTCGCTCATGTACCATTTGTTGATGTTTTGAGTACCATGCTTGATGAAAGCTTACCACTAACTCTCTTGGAATATAATGAATGGGGTAATCCGAAAGAGCAAGAATATTTTGAATATATTAAATCATATTCCCCTTATGATAATGTAAAAGTACAAAACTACCCTGCTCTATTCATTACTTGCGGTATATCAGATCCTCGAGTCGGTTACTGGGAACCGGCTAAATGGGTAGCAAAATTACGAGATCTAAAAACGGACAATAATCCTTTATTATTAAAAATAAATATGGATACAGGGCATAAAGGTTCCGCCGGTCGCTTTGATTATTTGAAAGAGATAACTGACGAATTAGTATTTATTTTTAAGATCTTTGATGTGGAGGTTTAAAGATTTTATTGTCATCCTGCGACTTGATCGCGGGATCCAAAAAAAAATTAAACAAGACTGGATACCGTGGTCAAGCCACGGTATGACAGAATAAATATAAAAAACAATGAATAAAAATTATCTAGAACAATTACAAAAATTACCACTCACTTTAATTTTACTAATCAGCTTAATTTGCTGTATTGGTTTCATTGTACTTTATTCTGCAGCGAATAGCAATTTGCAGCCTTGGGCTTACAAACAAATTATAAATTTTTGTATATTCTTGCCTTTAGCCATTATTATTGCATTAATTGATTTGCGAATAATATTTAGGTTATCGTATATCTTTTATTTTTGTGTACTCGCTTTACTAGTAGCCGTGGAGCTTTTTGGCTCAACTGCCATGGGCGGAAAAAGATGGATCGATATCGGTATCGTTAAGCTTCAGCCTTCCGAACCGATAAAAATTGCCGTTGTACTAATGCTTGCGAGGTATTTCCATTCACTAACAATTGATGATCTAACAAAATTCCATAAAGTTATCATACCAATTATAGGAGTTTTAATACCGGCTTTTCTAATAATTAGAGAACCTGATTTAGGTACGGGAATGATTGTTTTAATTGTTTCGGCAATGATATTTTTTGCTGCAGGTTTTAGAATAAAATATTTTATAATAATAGCTCTTACTGCTCTTATTAGCCTGCCTATTGCTTGGAATATGATGTATGATTATCAAAAAAAACGAGTGATGGTTTTCTTAGATCCAGAACATGATCCGCTCGGTGCTAGTTATAATATTATTCAGTCTAAAATCGCTATAGGTTCAGGTAGCCTATTTGGACGAGGTTTAAATCAGGGCAGTCAAAGTCATTTAGATTTTCTTCCCGCACATCAAACAGACTTTATCTTTGCTACCTTTGCCGAAGAGTGCGGCTTTATAGGAGGAATATTTTTATTAATATTATATTTTGCACTTATAACTATTTCTTTATTCATTGCCGCAAATTGCCGAGAGATTTTTAGTAAATTAATTGTAATAGGTATTACTTCGATTTTATTTAGTCACGTATTTATTAATATAGCTATGGTTATGGGCTTGCTTCCTGTAGTAGGTGTACCTTTACCGTTTATTTCTTACGGCGGAACAATGATCGCATCCATGCTAATAGGCTTTGGACTTGTTATGAATGCTCAGGTACACGGACATACCACTTTAAACTAGTTCAATTATATTGATAAAATTGATAACATAAATTAATAATAAGTTGCACTTCACTTTCTTATTTATCGTATAAAGCGAAAATTCCTATTGACTTTTATTTTAAACAGTATATATTTCTTTACAATTTAATTTTTTATAAAGAATTTATGCTCGGCTATGAGAAAGCACAAACAAATTTAAATTTAGCTCGTGATATTGATACTGCCTAGCCGTATTCACGCTATAGTGCATGGCAAACGAACCCTTACGGCTGATATGGCACTGAGACTCGGGCAATATTTTCAAACTTCAGCTCAGTTATGGATCAATTTACAAGCAAGATATGATGTAAAATTAACCCAGCGTAACGAATGGCCTCATATTAAAAATCATATTCGTACAATGGAAGTAACTAGAATAGCAAGTTAGTTATTTCTTAGCAACCGCAAAGGATTCATGGTGTCTGATGGCAATGTCGATATCTTGCATAAGTTTTATTCTTATGCCGCCACTTGTGCCAAGAGCATAAGGGTCAACTAGTACGTCTAATACGCCCCATTGTCCGATAATTAAATCAGCAAAATTACCGAATAACAACGTATCCACCGGCATTTGGTTAGTTATACCGACTTTGTAGCCGTTTAAATAGCTGGACCCTGACTCTTTACTATAGCTCTCCCAAATAAATTGTGCTGTACCAACTGTGTTTTCGACAATTAAATTAACAGGCGCAAAGCTTAACTTTATGCTGCATTTGCCGTTTGATTCATTCGTAAATTTGTCGAAAATCGAGGAATGGCTCCCCGGGCCGGACTCGAACCAGCGACCGAACGGTTAACAGCCGTTTGCTCTACCACTGAGCTACCGAGGAATAAGTGAAAATATCTAAAAAATTTTAGATAACTTCTTATAACAAATCTTTTCTATAACGTCTAGCGTTTTCTTTATACAAAATAAAAAAGTTTATTACCTCTTCAAAAACGAGGATTTAGAGAGGAATTCCTCCAGAGACACGTCACCTCGAACTGCAAAGTACTCAAATGTACATGAGCATTCGAGTACAGAGCGACGTACAAATTACCTATAAAAATAGAGTTTTCGTCTATTCATCACCTATTTTTAAAGCGGCGATAAATGCAGATTGCGGAATTTCTATATTACCGTACTGTCTCATTCTCTTTTTACCTGCTTTTTGCTTCTCAAGTAGTTTACGTTTACGGCTTATATCACCGCCGTAACATTTTGATAAAACATCTTTACGTAGGGCTTTAATAGTCTCACGAGCAATAATACGGCTACCAATACTTGCCTGAATGGCTATATCGATCTGCTGTCTTGGTATTAAATCCTTTAACCTTACGCATAGCATCCTACCCCTTTGCTCGGCACGTGAGCGGTGTACGATTGTCGATAATGCATCAACTACCTCGCCGTTAACCAGGATACCAAGCTTAACAAGCTCAGAAGGTTTATAAACATCTATTTGCCATTCAAAACTTGCATAACCTTTAGAGCAGCTTTTTAAACGATCGTAAAAATCGTAAACTATCTCATTTAGCGGTAATTTATAAACTATTTTAGCTCTATTCGCTATATAGCTATGATCAAGTTGCACCCCTCTTTTTTCCGTACAAAGCGATAATACTGTACCTAAAAACTCATCAGGCACCATTATAGTTGCCTTAATCCATGGTTCTTCCATCGATTCGATTTTTTGCAAATCAGGCAAATCTGCGGGGTTATGAATCTCCAAGCTCTCACTATACCTCATATGAATTTTATATACCACGCTTGGAGCAGTAGTGATTAAATCTAAATCGAATTCCCTACTTAAACGTTCTTGGATTATCTCTAAATGTAATAGCCCTAAAAAACCGCACCTAAAACCTACTCCAAGAGCTGAAGAGTTTTCCATTTCATACTCAAAACTAGCATCATTAAGACGTAATTTAGCTAGCGAATCCTTTAGATGTTCAAACTCTGAACTATCTGTCGGATAAAGCCCGCAAAACACTACAGGTAGGTTCGGCTTAAAGCCGGGAAGTGCTTGCTCACAAGGTTTCTTCTCGTCAGTGATAGTATCCCCGACTTTACAATCCGCTACTTGCTTTATAGAAGCAGTAAAAAAACCGATTTCACCTGCATATAAAACATCTGAAATATGTTTTTTCGGAGTAAAAAAGCCGACATTCTCAACGGTATAAACAGAATTTGTCGCCATCATTTTAATCTGCATGTTTTTACGTAAAGTCCCATCAATAATACGTACTAAAATAACCACCCCGAGATAAGGATCGTACCAACTATCGACAAGTAACGCTTTTAAGATATCCGTGCTACTTTCTTTTGGTTGAGGTAATTTATTGACTATTGCTTCTAGAACTAAATCAATTCCTATACCGCTTTTGGCAGAGATTAGCACAGCTTCACTTGCATCAATTCCGATTATATCCTCTATTTGCTGCTTAACCTGCTCAGGTTCTGACGCTGGCAAATCAATCTTGTTAAGCACCGGTACAATTTCATGATCATGCTCAATTGCTTGATAAACATTAGCAAGCGTTTGGGCTTCTACTCCTTGCGTACTATCAACTACCAACAACGAGCCTTCGCAAGCAGCAAGCGACCTACTGACCTCATAAGCAAAATCGACATGCCCAGGAGTGTCCATTAGATTCAAATAATAGGTATTACCGTCTTTAGCTTTATATATAAGCCGCACGGTTTGTGCTTTAATAGTTATACCTCGCTCTTTTTCGATATCCATCGAATCTAGCACTTGCTGGCTCATTTCTCTAGCCTGAAGCCCGCCGCAACGCTCAATTAACCTATCAGCTAACGTAGATTTACCATGATCGATATGGGCAATTATTGCAAAGTTCCGTATATATTTTTGATTATTCATAATTATTGTGATATAATTTGCGTTTGTTTATTGGAGCGGTGTCATCCCACGACTTGATCGCGGGATCTCAGGACACAAGCTGTGATACAAGATACCGTGATCAAGCCACGGTATAACACTAAACCACGATAATATATAGCAAAATCGAAATTTATAACAGGAAAAAATAATGAGAGCCGAAATAGAAAATGACGTAAAAAAAATTGAGCAATCTTTAGCACTACTTTGGAGGTCACTTTGACGTTGAAGCATCAACTGAAAGACTAAGAGAACTAGAAGAATTAACAGCCGATCCAAGTTTATGGAACGATCAGGCTAACGCACAAACATTACTGCAAGAAAAAAGTAATCTAGAAGAAAAGCTAAATGCTTTTAATAAACTCAAATCCAATTTAAAAGATGCTTTAGAACTTGAAGCAATGGCTGAAGCCGAAAACGATTTAGAAACACTGTCACAAATTGAACAGGACTTAAAAAATTTAAGCATCATTGCTGCCAAATTTGAAACCGAATGTTTATTTTCAGGTGAAGCGGACGGTAATAACTGCTTTTTAGAGATTAATGCCGGTGCAGGAGGAACTGAAAGCCACGACTGGGCATCTATTATGATGCGTATGTATTTGCGTTTTGCAGAAAGACTCGGCTTTAAAACCGAAATAATCAATGTGATTAATGGCGAAGAAGTAGGCATTAAATCATGCACGATTAGGATAATAGGCAAGCGGGCTTACGGCTGGTTTAAAACCGAAGCAGGCGTTCATAGGCTGGTACGTATTTCCCCGTTTAATGCTGCAGGTAAAAGAATGACTAGCTTTGCAAGTAGCTGGGTATACCCTGAAATTGACAATAATATAGCAATTACTATCGAGGATAAAGATTTAAGAATCGATACTTTTAGAGCATCGGGAGCAGGCGGACAGCACGTTAATACTACCGATTCTGCCGTACGTATCACCCATATACCGACTGGTACGGTAACACAATGTCAAAGCGATAGATCGCAACATAAAAATAAAGCTCAAGCTATGAAGATGCTTCAAGCAAAACTCTATGAGCTTGAAATGCAAAAACGTACAGACAGTGTTAACGAGCAGAATGCTGCTAAAACCGATAATAGCTGGGGATATCAAATTAGATCATACGTCCTACAGCCTTACCAAATGGTGAAAGATTTACGCACCAATTACGAAACTTCTGACACTAAAGGAGTGCTTGACGGTGACCTTGAAGAATTCGTCTCAGCAAACCTCGCTATGAATGCGGGTGGTAAGAGGTAGTTACAATCAATGAGCAATATTTCAATTAATGAATCATATACTGACTTAATTAAAAATTTAAAACAAGAAATCAGTAAGGCTAGTATTAGAGCCCATTTAGCAAGTTAATAAAGAATTAATAGTTCTTTATTGGAATATAGGAAAACTAATTTTAGAACATCAGAATAAAGAGAAATGGGGGGTAAAAGTTATTCAAAATATTTCTGATGATTTGTGTAAAGAATTTTCTAAAATGAAAGGATTATCATATCAAAATATTTCTTATATGAGGCAATTTGCTGAAGAATATAACGATGAACAAATTCTCCAACAGGCTGTTGGAGAATTTCCTTAGGGGCATAATATTGTTATTTTTTCAAAACTAAAAAATATTTTAGTATGCACAACAAACCATTGAAAATGGTTGGTCAAGGAATGTATTATCTTTGCAAATTAAAAGTAATTTACATGAAATGGCAGAGCAAGGTATAAATAACTTTTCTAATACTTTACCTGAATTACAGTCTGTGATTTAGCAAGATCAATTATAAAAGACACGTATAATAAATAGTAAGCGATCGTAATAATCTAGAATTTGATCCCACTAATGAAAAAATCCGTAAGAATTTTATCTCTGAAATACAAAATATTTATGCAACCGGAAATCCTGAAATAGATAAGAATATAAACTATGTGTGGGTTTTATCTGCAAGACATTCTTATACAAAACTACCTATCAATTCCGATGCTCAAAATATTGGAGCGGTAGATAAAGAGGATGGATATAATAGGATGAGGCTGGGCATTGACATTGCAAGAGCGGTGGCTGCCAAAAAGCTTGATAAGCAAATATCTAACTTAACATATGAAAAATTACAAAAATGCGGACCGATAATTTTATTTAATTGCGGAGCTTATGATAATCGCTTACTAAAAGAATCTATTGATAAAAATATTATCACCGATTACCTAAAAGAAAATTTTTATATATTCACTTTACCTGAGGGGCAGGTTAATACAGGCGGAGAATTTAAAACTCTATATAAAGAGCATGAAAACGGTAATATCGATTTAAATAACACCGAAATTGCAATTGTTACCCATACTTATCATTTTCCGCGTGTTAACAGGTATTTTGATAACAAACCGAATTTTGACTTCTTCTTTATTCATAACACCAAACTATAATCTTTTTAGTTGACCGGAAATTTGAAACTCCCTGCACTTATAACGACTTAAAACAAGAATTGCTCAAATTACCTAACTATATAGAGAAAGGTTTTGTTTCAGAAAAATTAAATGCTAATTAATTAATCGGTATCTCTCTTGCTTCTTGTTCTTTAATCTCAGTACGAGGTAGAATAATAGTAAGTATTCCATTCTTAAGGTTTGAAGAGATATTTGTCTGATCTACATCTTCATATAATGATATTACATAATTAAAATTTTTATTCATATAATTATCTGAATAATCAGCTTTATTTTTTTCTTCTATATTCCCTGTAATAAATAATTTATTGCCGTTCACTTTAACCTTAATTTGACTTGTATCAAAGCCAGGTACTTCCATAATAATAATATACTGCTTATCTTTAGTAATAAAATTGCTTTTTATGCTATTAGACTCATAAGGCGGTAACCTATTGTTAAATAAATTATCAATATTTGTAATTTGATTATCTATTAAATCTGCTACCTGACGCAGCGGCGTTGCACTACTGGAATCATAATTCTTATTAGCTATTGCAATATTACTAGATAAAATAACAGCTCCTATAGCCGGAATATATTTTAACATAGTACTATCTCTATATTTATTAGTTATATATTCCAATATATAACATTATCTATTTAAAATTCAAGTCTTATACCTCCATAATTTACTAAAAGTACGCTGCCCAAAATAAAAGATAATAATCCCTGCAAAAATAGTTTGGTCTTCAATACTCCATAATATATCTAAATACTCAACTAGCAGGGCAGAATTTTTAACGATTTATATTGAACATAGTTAACTCCTCCACGGGTCTTACCGAACCGTTTAAAGCATCAACCCAACTTACACCCGATCTATATGTTGAATAAAGAGAATATTGCTCTGACATTTCTTGCGATATGGTAAGATCTGTAATTAGTTTATTGTTAGCAATTTGACGATCTAAAATATTTATCTCGTGTTTTTTGTCGTTAATATCTCTGTATATTTTTAAAATTTCAGGAATTATTGAACTAATAAATCCTGTTATTACTGCAAGTAAAGTAATCATAAATACCTATCTTTATAAATTTTAGTATAAGTATAGCAAAAATTAATTACCGCACTAAGACAGAGGAAAGAAAAGGGCAGCATGGGCTATGTCATTCTTAGCTAAAAGCAGGAATCCAGACAAAAGCACATTAGGTGTCACCCCATAGCTTGACCACGGGGTCCAGAAAAAACTAACAACGACTGGATCTAGCTCACAAGTCGCGGTATGACCATTATTACTGGATTCCTGCTTTCACAGGAATGACATCGAACATGTTTTTAATGATCCATGCAATAACGCCAATAATAGGAAAATTGATCCACTAAATAACTACTTCAGATTAGACCAAATGCGATTTTTAGCAATATAGAAAAAGATAGTAAACACTACCAAAAACATCATAACTTTAAGACCCATAGATTTACGATGTTCCATTTCCGGCTCAGCTGCCCATTGTAGAAATACTGCAACATCATGCGACATCTGCTCTACGCTTGCGTTAGTACCGTCTATATAGGTTACCTGCCCATCTGTAAGCGGCGGCGGCATTGCTATTTGCTCGCTAGGGAAATACGGATTATAATGAGCCCCTTGCATTAGCTTAAAATCTGCCGGCGGTTCGGTATAACCAGTAAGCAGCGAATATATATAATTAGCTCCGTCATGACGTGCTTTTATTATCAGCGATAAATCAGGCGGATGTGCTCCGTTATTAGCTGCCCTTGCTGCTTGCTCATTAGGGTAAGGAGGTACAAAACGATCAGATGGAAGAGCGGGACGGTCAAACATCTCACCCTCATCATTAGGTCCGTCTTTTATCGTATAGCCCTTGGCAATCTCTTTTATTTCATCATCTGAAAAGCCGAGATCTTTAAGATTACGGTAATATAGATTGTTTAAACCGTGGCAAACACTACAAACTTCTTTATAGACCTGAAAACCTCTTTGTGCTGCTTCACGATTAACTGTGCCAAATACGCCGTCAAACGACCATTTCATCTTTTTTGGATGTAATGCTTCTTCGTTGGCTAAACTTAAGCACGAAGTTAGTAGTATGATGATAGAGATAAGTAGTTTTGTTTTCATAAATTTTTTTTATATCTTAGTGATGATGTCATTACTGCATAGCATTATCTGCGTGGATATCCAAGCCGTCATTGCAAGCAAAATTACGAAATAATTGACGAAGCAATCCAGTAAAAAATGCTAATTTATAGCATTTTTTATTATTTTTCTGGATTGCCGCGTCGCTTCGCTCCTCGCAATGACAATTAGCATAACAGTATTACAACTCCTCCGGTAGCGGCAGTGGCTTCTCATATCTACCTATCAGCGGCAAGGCTACTAAGAAATGGAAAAAGTAATAACAAGCAGCAAAGCGGCTAATTGTAATATACGGCTCTTCTGCCGGCTGCCCGCCTAAATAACCAAGCAATAAACAATCTGCCATAAAGACCCAAAAAGCAATTCTATATATCGGTCTATAATTGCTACTTCTGACTTTTGAAGTATCAAGCCACGGTAGTAAGAATAACACGAATATACTGCCGAACATTAATAACACTCCACCAAGCTTAGACGGTACGGCTCTAAGGATCGCATAAAACGGTAGAAAATACCATTCAGGGACAATATGGGCAGGCGTAACTAACGGATTTGCCGGAACGTAATTATCGGGATGTCCTAAATAATTCGGTTCGTAAAAAATAAAATAGGTAAATATTATGAAATAAACTCCGAAACCGACAAAATCCTTTACGGTATAATAAGGGTGGAACGGAATAGTATCTTTAGGGCTTTTAACATCTATACCTTTTGGGTTATTTGAACCATGCTGATGCAGAGCTATTAAATGCAGTATCACAAGAGCAACAATAATAAACGGCAATAAATAATGCAGCGAGAAGAATCTATTTAGTGTTGGATTATCAACGGAAAAACCACCCCATAACCACGTAACTATGGATTCCCCTATTAGCGGAATAGCCGAGAATAAATTAGTAATTACCGTAGCACCCCAGTAGCTCATCTGCCCCCAAGGAAGCACATAACCCATAAAGGCAGTAGCCATCATGGTGAGAAAAATAATAATACCGATATGCCAAAGCAGTTCCCTAGGAGCTTTATAAGAGCCGTAATACAAACCTCTTGCTATGTGTAAGTATACAGCAGCAAAAAACATCGATGCACCTACCGCATGAGTATAACGCAGTAACCAGCCGTAATTAACATTACGCATGATTCTCTCAACACTATCGAAAGCATGATCAACATGCGGCGTATAGTGCATAGCAAGCACTACACCAGTAATGATCTGAATTACTAACGCAATACCGGTAATAGAGCCTAAATTCCACAAATAGCTAAGATTTTTTGGAGTTTGATAATGACTAAAATGCTTTAGAAAAGAGAAAATCGGTAGGCGATAATCTATCCACTCAATAATAGAGTTCTTCCCAAACTCTAATGCTAGAGGTAATGTGTGCATCAATCCAGTACTCGCATCCTCACGTACGCTTTTGTACGCTGCGGTGCTGTGTTCCGTGTTTCCTGCAAATTCTCCTCTATAAGCTAATTTGGCAAGAACTCTAGTAGCATTAGGCTTTTTAGGGTTAATATCTTCATTCATAAATAACTACCCGATTCTAATTTTTTTGTCGCTAATAAAACTATAAGGCGGCACTGCTAAATTTAAAGGAGCAGGACCTCTTCTAACCCTACCTGAAGAATCATATTGTGAACCATGGCACGGACAGAACCATCCATCATATTCACCTTGATCCGCAAGCGGCACACAACCTAGATGAGTACAGATCCCGATCGTTACAAGCCAATTATCATGACCTGCTTTCACACGTGCTTCATCTGTTTCAGGATCAATCAACTCCGACATCTTTACAGCTCTTGCTGAAGCTATTTTATCAGGAGTACGGTTAGTGATAAAAACAGGTTTACCTTGCCATTTAACCGTAACTGTTTGCCCTACCGCAATATTTGATAGATTAACCTCAATTGATGATGAAGCAAGCACGTCTGCAGAAGGGTTTAAGGAATCAACGAGAGGCCAAAGCGTACACACAGCCCCAACTGCTGCAACACTACTAGCCGTTAGAACCATAAAATCACGACGTGTTGTTTGTTTGTTTGTCTTATCTTCAGTATCCGACATATAATATTAAAGTGATATAAATTAACGATTATTATTACTACCGCTTTGGGTATTATTAAGATTATTTGGATTTGCTAGTTCTTCATAAGGATTTATTATAGGACGTTCAGCGTCTGCAGCACTACCTGCTTGTTTTGGTGTAAGCTTATTTATTTCATCTTCTAGCACTTTTGCTCCTGTCCCTTCTTCATGCTTATATTCTCCAGGGTTACTTAAGCAATTCCAAAAACTAACTAAATGATCCCAATTAGGACCGAGTTTTGTAGTACAATTTTGAGCAACTGCTTTAGTTGTATCTAATATCTCGACTGTAGTTTCAGTAAAATAATCTATAAACCCAATTTTTTTTAATCCCAATACTGTATAATATAAAGTAATTAAGGAAGCAACTGCTATAATTAAATACCATTTAGTAATAATAGACCACAGCAAAAATCCCATAGGATTTGCTGCAATTAACCTTCGTAAAGCCTGCCACATATATTTTGCTCAACAAAATTAATAATATTCATCTTTATTTTATATCACTACATTAGTAAAAATAAAGCAAAATCACGTAATATTATAAATATTTTTAATTAAATCGGCACTCAAGAAGAATGAAATCGGTAAAAATACTAAATTAATTCCTATCATAATAAAAATTAATTGTAAGTTATTATCTTGTAATATTAAGCCCGTCATTATAATATTCGGCATCAATAACGGCATGACAAACGTACCGACAAAGTTAGCATTCTTCTTAAAATAACATTGCACGCTACCGGATAAAACCACTAAACTACTTGATAAAACTAACATCATCCATACGCTAATAAAGAAAAATATTATCTCAAGCAAAGTTTGATCAAAAAAAACATAAATAATGGGTAAAACAAAAACTAACCCTACCGTACTACTGATAAATATAGCAAAAAATTTAGCTAATATAATTTTTTCATAACTAACAATTGATAATAATAACTCTAAGTTTCCGTCTTCCAAATCAGATTTAAATATAACCGCAGAAAAACCGATTAATGAAATTAATAAACAAATTACCGAAAAAATTAAACCGAATTTGTTAATATCTTTCTCGCTGTTAATTAAAACAGTACTAATTATGCAAAATAAAAAAAATATAACTATATATTTAATTATATTATTAATACGATTCTGCACTATAAATTCACGCTTAATTAATAAAAACATATTCTACTCTCTATTTTAGTAGACGCAGATCAACTGTAAAAAGAGCAAGGAGTTTATAAGAGCATCAATGATGCTTATAAACGACGTAGCCAATTTTTAAAGTTCATCGAGTATACAGTTAAATACGTTGTAAATTAAATACATAATAGCTGCGACAGTTAAACCTATACCAATTTCAACAATAACTATAGCGATATGCTGAGCAAGTAGCTTATCATTGATAAAATTTGTTAGTGAATAATAATTTAAATAATTATCGTTAAAAAATAGCGATATTGTTCCTACAATTGCATATATTGCTATACCTAAAACAGCAATACAAATTAGCACGTTAGGAGGAAAATATCTGCTTAATTTTCGATTACCGTAAACTAAATCATAAGCAATAAGGCTAGATGCAAATATAACACCTGCTTGAAACCCACCACCAGGCGAAGACTCACCGTTAAGCTGAATATATATACTATATAAAATTATATAAGGTATTATAAAACTAGTTATATATTTTATTATCGGATTTGTCATCACGCGACTTGATCGCGGGTTCTTGTATTTCATTCCGTGTCCTGAGATACCGTGGTCAAGCCACGGTATGACACCCTCCTGTGAAAATACTAACAGCACAGCAATTCCTGCAATTAAAATTACGCTAGTTTCACCTAAAGTATCATATCCACGATAGCTTGCAAGAATAGCCGCAATAAGGGAAGGTACTCCTATATCTCTAGAGGTATTTTCTATATAATATTTACTTGAATATATATGAATAGGAGCATGATCATCACCGTAACTCGGTAATTCTAACCCCATATAAGTAAGAATTACTACAAATAATAAACATATTAAACTTGTGGAAATAATATTAGTTCTCTCTATATTCTTTAAATCAGAAGGTAATTTACGTAACAAATTCAAATATACGCATGTTGATAAGCAGCTTCCTAGTGCAGCTTCAGTCATAGCGACATCAGGAGCATCCATCATAAGATAAGATACACCGATTAATAAGCTAAATATAGAAGTAGCAATCACTGCGTTTAGTAAATCTTTAGTAAAAATTATTTTTATGGATATTAAAATCAATAAAAAAGCAATTAAGTTAAGTAGGTAATTGCCGAGATCAAAATTTAAAGCTGTTTTCATTAGTTTTACTGTATAGTCTAATGTCATTCCCGTGCAAGCGGGCATCCAGTCTTTTTAAATTTTTTTCTGGATTCCTGCTTTCGCAGAAATGACATCGAAAGTAGCGATGCTTTACCGAGTGCATGGGTTGCTACTGGATTTAGTAAAAAAATCAATAAAGCCGCTAAAATTAATTTACCAGAGTTAACAATATCTGATTCAATGCACGCAAAACCTATTAAGCAAACAGGCACTCCAAAACTCTCAATAACACTTGCTGCATGTAATTTAGTATAAAAATCAGGAAATCTAAAAAAACCGATTATCCCTGAAAATATAGCAAATAATCCAATAATTACTAATAAAATTCCGATATAATATAATATCATTTTTGTTAATCTTATTAATTATTTAGCATTATATACTCGATCAACTTTAAAAATAGTAAGAAATCCACAAGACGAGGAGCAGAGCGTATACTTAATACGTGAGCACCGCAGTACTTGTAGGATGACGTAGCCAATTTTTGAAGTTGATCGAGATATCACTCACCCTGAGCCAAGCTATACCCTGCCACCCCGTCAAACTCAAATAAATTCTCTACTTTGATAAAATCGATATTTGCTTTGCTTAAAGCTTCAAGCAATCTTGTTATATCTAAATGCTTTATTTCCGTGCCGTCTTTATTCATAAAACGACAACACCAATGATCGGAAACAGTTTCAAACCTTGTATCACGGGGCCACAATTTTAATCCTTTTGACGAGATTGTTTTTAACTCAACATTACCAAGCTCAAGCTTATTAACTGTATCTGCTATATCGTGAGCGGAAGATACATTCATATTCACAAATATATCCGTACCAACCAATTTCTTAACCTCTTTAGTATCAATCTTATAGTCTATATTACTTTCTTGTTTCTCGGCAATTAACGGATAATCTGCTTGAGGTAGCTTTGTCGGTATCTGTCCTAATCTTTTCGTTACTTCTTCAGCAAATTCTTTTGTACCAACTTTTTTACTAGAATTCTGCTGATTATATATATCGGCTGTATGAACTCCATCCTCTATAGTTTTTTTCCAAGCATTTTCGATTAATGTAGCGATATCACCCTGCCCTATATGTACTAGCATCATTATAGCAGCATTTAACAGCCCTGACGGATTTGCAATATCTTGACCGGCAATATTGGGAGCACTTCCATGTACTGCTTCAAACATCGCATAACGCTGCCCAATATTTGCAGAACCGGCTAAACCTACCGAGCCTGAAATTTCAGCAGCTACATCGGATATGATATCACCGTATAAATTAGAAGTCACGATAACGTCAAATATTTCCGGTTTGGTAGAAAGCCTTGCAGTGCCGATATCGATAATATAATGCTCGTTATTAATTTGCGGATATTCTTTTGCAATCTCATTAAATACTTTATGAAAGATCCCATCGGAAAATTTCATAATATTATCTTTGCTTAAGCACGTGACTTTTTTACGGTTATTTTTTACTGCATATTCAAAAGCATATCTAATAATTTTTTCACAACCAGTATGACTTATCAACTTTATTGATTCATAAATATTATGCGTTTGGTGGTATTCTATACCTGCGTATAAATCTTCCTCATTCTCACGTATAATAGTTAAATTTAAATTGGGATGCAGAGTTCTAGTAAAAGGATGAAATGAAACAGAAGGACGAATATTAGCAAAAAGCTGTAATGTTTTACGAATCGTGACGTTTAAACTTTTATATCCTCCACCTTGCGGGGTAGTAATCGGGGCTTTAAGTATAATACCGGTACGTTGTATTGATTCCCAACTTTCTTCGCTTATGCCTGAAGTATAATGCTTCTTGTAAAGCTTTTCACCTACTTCAATGGTTTCTAAGCGAATACGAGCCTCAGCTTTACGTAATATATAAAGCACTGCCTCCATTATTTCAGGACCTATACCGTCCCCGTATGCAATTGTAATCAGTGTAAATTCTGCCATATTAAATACTCTTGTCAATAATAGCGTTTTATGTCCTATGTCATTCCAGCATAGGCGAGAATGACATATACAACACAATCAATAGTTTATCGTTACTTCTTTTAACCTTTCATTCAACATAAAAGTTACTTCGGAAGTTATATTCAAATTATTTTTAGCATATAAGACTTGAGCACTTGGAATTACCAAATTCAGGTTATATTTCTCGGCAAGTTCACTAATTATTGTGATAGTTGTTTCATGGACTCTACTCATACCCTCAGCGTGTGCTTGTTCAAGCTTTGTTTTCTTAATCTGAATTTCTTTTCTAACGTGGCTAACTTTTGCATTAAATTCGTTTACTTTATGCTCAAATTCGGTTTCACTTAAATTAGAACGCTCATTTAGCAACTTCTCTTCCAGCGGTTTAAATTCTGCTTCTTTTGCCGCAATATCCTCTTGAATTTTATGATTCAGCTTTTCAATTTTATTACGTAAATCTTTTATAGCTATCGAACCTTCCAATATAGATTGTACATCAGCAACAGCTACTCTAACTTTAAAATTATCTTCTTTAATCGGCACATTTTGTGCCTCCGTAATCATTGAGAAATTTATTATGAATATGCATAAACATAATATTCGGTATATCATCTTTGGTCCTATAATTTAGACTTAAGCGTTATATTGAATGATATCATTCCCGCGTAGGCGGGAATCCAGCATAAAGCGAGCTTTTAATTTCAAAAATTTGCTGCATTGATACCTTGTTTCTGGATCCCCGCCTACGCGGGAATAACATCGAATAGTTTTTTCGGTCTACACGGGAATAACATTGGAGCAACCCCCTCTATTAATCCTAGAATAAATCACATCAGGTTATTTGTCTATAATTAAAAACTTAATCGTCACCTAACGTTAGTACCTTATCATTTCCATGTGGTGTATGTTCCGCATAATAATCACTTGAATAAGGTTAAAATCCAATACTTTCTATTATTTTTTGCTTTAAATCTTTTTCACTAAGAAGAGATGCAGTATCAAGATAATTTAACTCAACATAAATTTCATTCTGTTCATTAAATTCATATAAAAAATTAACAGCTTTATGAATATGCTCTTTTCCTTTGTTCTCAACCAAAACTGCTGTAATACCATAGTCTTTTGCAGCATTGACATGTTTAATATCATCATCCATGAAAAATACGTTTTTTTTATTAGTTACTCCGGTATTATTAGTTATTTCTCTTAATATATTCTTTTTAGTACAATATTTGTATTTCTTGAAAATTATTAGAAGGTCAAGCTGATTTTATATAAATTTTTGCTGCATCTTCCTTTCCCAGTAAGCTTTCTAATGCATATTTTACAGCATGAGGATAATCATTAAATGATGCTATAGCTATTTTATGACCAGATAATATAATATTCTTAAAAAAACGTACTAATTGCTCTTCATTTTTCCAACCTAAATGATCACTATCTAGAAATTTCTCCATCAGCTCTATAATGAATTTTTGTTCAAGCCTAGCTATTTCTTCAGCACGTTCCTCATATGAGTATGAGCTAAAAAAGCGATTTTGTATATTACGTGCTATTAAGCATCCTAACCTCTCCCCTATATAATTATGCGAATGCCCCTTAACTAAAGTACCGTCAAAATCAAATATAAATAGTTCTATATTATCGTTCATTAATTTCTCTTATTTTATAAAGTTTAAATATTCTTAGTAATTTTTATTCTGCAGTTAAACCAATGTCTTGTTCAAGAACTTTATTCCAATTTTTGGTATTTTAGTGTATAATACGGAAAACTATTGTAAACTTGTGAGAATTTTTAAAGATGACACCTATTCGTAATATAGCAATTATTGCCCACGTTGATCATGGAAAAACTACACTTGTTGATAATATGCTTAAACAAAGCGGGACATTTAGAGCTAACCAAGCAGTAGCTGAGCGTGCTATGGACTCTAATGATCTTGAGCGTGAGCGTGGAATAACAATACTAGCCAAATGCACTGCTCTTATGTGGAACGATATCCGTATTAATATCGTTGATACACCTGGGCATGCTGATTTTGGCGGTGAAGTAGAACGCATATTAAGCATGGTTGACGGTGTTGTGCTACTTGTCGACGCTTCTGAAGGACCAATGCCGCAAACAAAATTCGTGCTTTCTAAAGCTTTAAATCTCGGCTTAAAACCTATCGTTGTTATTAATAAAATTGATAGAGACGACCAAAGAATTAAAGAAGTTATCGAAGAAGTATTCGAGCTATTTGTGGCACTCGAGGCAAATAACGATCAGCTTGATTTCCCTATAGTCTATGCATCAGGTAGAGCAGGCAGAGCATCTTTAAACTTTGATGATAAAATAAATCCTTTAGATAATTTAGCAGATGATTTAGCTCCGCTTTTCGACCTAATAGTAACACATGTACCTACGCCTGCAGCCGATGATAAAGCACCGTTTGCTATGCTGATTACTACTAGAGAATATAATTCTTTCTTTGGAAGAGTTCTAACAGGTCGTGTACAAAACGGCACTGTCAAAATCAACCAAAACGTAAAAGTATTAAATCGTGAGAATAAAGTACTTGAAACCGGACGTATCACTAAAATATTAGCCTTTAGAGGCTTAGAGAGAATCGCGATAGATGAGGCTATAGCTGGTGATATTATTGCCGTAGCAGGCGTTGAAAACGCCAACGTTGCCGATACTATCTGCTCACCTGAAGTAACCGAAGCTGTACCATCTCTACCTATTGACCCCCCAACTTTATCCATGACTTTTAGCGTTAATGACTCACCGCTTGCAGGCAGTGAAGGGACAAAAGTTACATCAAGCTTGATTGGCGCTAGGTTAATGCGTGAGCTTGAGAGTAACGTGGCACTAAAAGTTACCGAAGCAGCTGAAAAAAATGCTTTCCAAGTTGCAGGACGAGGAGAATTACAGCTTGGTATCTTAATCGAAACTATGCGTCGCGAAGGGTTTGAGTTATCTGTCAGTAGACCCGAAGTATTATTCCAAACCGATGGGAAAGGTAATAAGCAAGAACCTATGGAAGCAATCCAGGTTGACGTTAATGACGATTATGTTGGAGTGGTCGTAAAATCTTTAGCACTTAGAAAAGCTGAAATGACTGATATGAGACCATCAGGCGGCGGTAAAAGCCGTGTTACGTTTATCGGACCGTCTAGAGGGTTAATCGGTTATCACAGCCAATTTTTAACCGAAACACGAGGCACGGGAATTATGAACCGTATTTTCCACGGATACGCTGATTATAAAGGATCTATCGAGGGAAGACGTAACGGCGTGCTGATCTCTAACAGTGACGGGGCAGCGGTAGCATATGCTCTATGGAATCTAGAAGAAAGGGGGAAAATGTTTATAAACCCTAGCGATAAAGTATATAGAGGTATGATTATCGGGGAACATAACCGTGATAATGATTTAGAGGTAAACCCACTCAAAGCAAAACAACTAAGCAACGTTAGAGCTTCCGGAAAAGACGAAGCCATAAGACTAACGCCACCGATACTTTTAACTCTAGAGCAGGCAATCAGCTATATACAAGATGATGAAAGGGTTGAAGTAACACCGAAATCTATTCGTTTACGTAAAGCTCTACTTGACCCTAACGACCGTAAAAGAGCTGCGAAGTAGCAAGATATTACTAGTTAAAAATGTAACCTTGTTGCAGCGATCCCACTGTCATTCCTGCGAAAGCAGGCATCTAGAAAAAATAGCCTTAATATTGATACAAACATTATATATTTGATAAAATAAACCTAAAAACCTAGTTTTTTATAGGTTTTTCTGGATTCCCGCCTACGCGGGAATGACATCAGGTCATACAACAATGTCTTAGGAATAACCTAAATAACCCTAAACACTATAATAACAAACTTGCTTTACTGCTTCTATTACATCGCTCTCGCTCGGCAGAGCTAATTTTTCTAAATTAACGGCATAAGGAAGTAGCACGTCTTTACCGCTGACAATCTCTATCGGAGCATCTAAATAATCGAATGCTTCTTTCATAACAATAGCAGCAATACTTGCTCCAACACCGGCAAAAAACCACCCTTCTTCTACTACAACTAAACGATTAGTTTTTTTCACCGATTCTATTATTGTATCCGTATCAAGCGGTTTAATAGTGCGAAGATCAATAACTTCACAATCAATATTATCACCATGTAAAACATTTGCGGCATCTAAGGCAAGTTTTACTTGAATCGAGAAAGTTACTATAGTGACGCTACTACCTTCTTTTAAAATTTTTGCCTGACCAAAGGGTATAGGCTCGATTGTTTCCGGTACGTCAAAACTATGACCGTATAAAATTTCATTTTCTAAAAAAACAACGGGATTATTGTCCCTAATAGCTGTAAGCATAAGCCCTTTATGATCTTCTGCACTATAAGGAGCTACTACTTTTAACCCTGGAATATGAGAATAACAAGCTGTATAATTTTGGCTATGTTGTGCGGCTACTCTACTTGCTGCTCCGTTTGGTCCTCTAAATACTATCGGACATTTGACCTGCCCGCCTGACATGTAATGCGTTTTTGCAGCTGAATTAACTATATGATCGAATGCTTGCATAGCAAAGTTAAAGGTCATAAACTCCACGATCGGGCGCAGTCCTGCAAAAGCTGCTCCGACTGCAAGCCCTGCAAAACCATATTCCGTTATTGGCGTATCAATTACTCTCTTAGGACCAAATTGCTCTAGTAATCCTTGAGTTACCTTGTAAGCTCCTTGATACTCTGCAACTTCCTCACCCATGACAAAAACTTTATCGTCTCTTATCATCTCTTCTTGCATCGCATCACGCAACGCTTCACGTACCGTTATTTGCATTTTTCTTTTTTATTTGATTAAAGTTTGTGTCATTCCTATAGTGCCTATGGTATTGTTGCGTGGATACCTATGTCATTCCTGCTTTCGTAGAAATGACATATAAAATACTAAACGTATATATTTGTATACAATGCCCCCTCATCAGGCAACGGTGAATTTTCTGAAAACTCTACTGCTTCTTTCACAATTGCCTTAACTGACTGTTCTATCTCTTTTAAATCCGCTTCGGTTGCATATTTATTGTCAAGTATCGTTTTTCTTATTATTACTAATGGGTCACGCTCTTTATATTGCTCAACTTCTTCTTTACTGCGATATTTTGCCGGGTCAGACATCGAATGCCCACGATAACGATAAGTTTTTACCTCTAATATCAACGGGAAGCTATTTTCTCTAACATACTCGGCTGCTTGCTTAGAGCTGTTATACATTTCTTCAAAATCCATACCGTCTAACTGAAATCCTTTAATCCCAAACGATTCCCCTTTCTTATATAAATCACACATAAAGGTAGAACGTGCTACAGACGTTCCCATCGAATATTCATTATTTTCAATAATATAAACTACAGGTAAACCCCATAAAGCAGCCATATTCAAAGCTTCATATACCTGACCTTGATTAACCGCACCATCACCTAAAAAAGTAAAACAGATATTATTCGTACCGTTATATTTCTCGGCAAAAGCAAGCCCTGTGCCTATAGGTACTTGAGCTCCAACTATACCATGTCCACCGTAGAATTTGTTCGGTACGTCAAATAAATGCATCGAACCGCCCTTGCCTTTTGAGCAGCCTGTAGCGCGCCCCATAAGCTCAGCAAGAACGTATTTAGGCTCAGTTCCGGCTAAAATAATATGAGCATGGTCACGATAGCTAGTAATCATACTATCACCTTTGTGCCTAACCATATTTATGGCAGCAATCCCTGCTTCCTGACCTATATATAAATGACAAAAACCGCCTATTTCTCCCACCCCGTATAACTGCCCGCATTTTTCTTCAAAACGACGCACTAATAGCACTTCCTTAAAAGCTCTTAAATATTCCTCTTTTACCGGTTTATATTTTCCTAACTTAATATCCACTAATGACTCCTCTAGTATATTGTCATCCCGTGGTCAAGAGCCACGGGGTGACATCTGTTTTTGGATTCCCGCCTCCACGGGAATGACATCAAAAGTCACAAAATACGGCACATGGTCCGAAGGCGGCAACCAATCACGTGCTTCTGATAGTAAATGCATAGAAAATAATGCATCTTTTAAATTATCGCTAACCCAAATATGATCAAGCCTTCTACCTCTGTTAGATTTTTTCCAATCTATATTTCTATAGCTCCACCAAGTATAAAACTTTTCGTCGAGTGGAACAAAATGCCTGCTACTATCGATAAAACTTAACGCATTTTGTAGCTCTACCAATAACGAGCGTTCAATATCAGTATGGCTGATAACATTTCTCAACTGCTTACTAGACCACACATCATGTTCATGCGGAGCAATGTTCAAGTCACCAACAATGATAATTTTATCGTTCCTAGTACGGTTAGTAGTTAGCCATTCCTGCATTAACCTTACATATTCGAGCTTATGCTTAAATTTTAAGTTTACCTCTATATCAGGTATATCACCACCAGCAGGAACATAAAAATTATGTATTTCTATATCATTAACTATAGCTGCTATATGCCTTTTATCACTATTATATAACTCTAATGAAAAAACATTATTCAAAGGAAATTTTGAAATAATAGCAACACCGTTATATGATTTCTGCCCTGAATATATTACATGTTCATAGCCTATATTTTTAATAACTTCAAGAGGAAATAATGAGTCCGATACCTTTGTTTCTTGAAGTAAAATAATATCTGGCTGATGTTCATATACTAATTTTCTTAATAAATCAATCCGTAGACGCAATGAATTAATATTCCAAGTAACTATCTTCATTTAATGTTTTTTATTTAATCCTTTTTTATAGCTGCCCCTATTATTGCATCTCTGAAATAAATTATTCCAAGTTGATTTAAAGGATTTTTCATGTCAATTTTATCTTTTTCTTCTTCAGGAATTTTAATCATAGTATTACTAAGTATAGCAAAATAAAGATTATCAGGCAAAACATATCCTGCTTCACTTTGTATTCCAAGGGCTTTTCCCGTATAATGAATCATTAAATGCTTAGAATCAAGATCCGTAAGGAAAATACCGTACCCCATATAAGACTTACGCCCTTCTATATCTTTTGCTAAAAAATATTTAGTAGTCATAAGTTTATATGACTTCTTAGAAAGAATTGTCCCCTCATTTAATGCCCTATACCATTTAACTAGATCGTTTGGTGTTGATATTATCCCTCCATCTGCACAAGGCACTGCTAAAAAATCGGCAGTTACAGGAGTAAATATAGGTTTATTACTATTATTAGGCGTTAAAAAATATCTTACCGGATAATTAGAACTAACAACATTTTTCTGAATTCTAGCAGCTTCACTATATGAAGCAAAACTAGTAGATTTCATGTTAAGAGGTTTAAAAAATTCATCATAAAAAAAGTTACCTAAATCTTTTTTAGCTACTTTTTCGATAATCATACCGAGTATAACAAAATTAGTATTACTATATTTAAATTTTTTCCCTATAGATATTTCTAAAGGTTTAGAAGAAACAAATTGTAATATTTTCTTGTGAATCTCTTCCTTAGGCGTATTTAAATCAAGTTTAACAAAACTAAAATATTCAGCAATACCGCTACTATGCGTTAATAAATTATGAATAGATATTTTATATGCCCAATCCGGTACTTTTCCACCCCACATTTCCGGATCAAGATATTTATAGATTTTATCATTAATATTTAATAATTCCTGTTCTTGTAATTTTAAAATTCCTGCTGCTGTAAAAGGTTTTGTAGCAGAAGCAATAGGCATCATTTCATTTGCTTTTAATTGCTCACCGTTTAAAGTAAAAATTCCTTTAGCACCGGTTAATAAAGGTTTATAATCATCGGCAAACATAAAAACAGCATTTAAAAATCTATTACTTATATATTCTTTTTCTGCTTCATTGATTCTTTGCTGTATATCTGCAAAACAATCAATACTATTAGTAATTAAAAAAAGCAGCAATACAAAATATCTACGAATCATAACTTCAATACTCCACAAACTGATCAGTAGACGTCTTACAAACGTTCGCTAATAAAGAGGAATTTGAAAGAGACACTGCACTTCGAACCGCAGCGTACACAAGCATACATGAGGATTGAAGTCTAGGCTCGACGTACTAATTACCTTTAGCAGCAAGCTATGTAAGACGTCTAGTAAAATAAAACGGTAATTTTGCTTCTAACTTAATCTCTTGACCAAAAATCTTTTCAGATAAACATATATTATTAGCATGCAAGAACATATATTTACTATACGGCATTATTTCTTTATTACCATATTTATCATCTCCAACTATCGGACAACCTAATAATTTAGAATGCAACCTTAATTGATGCATTCTACCTGTAACCGGCGTAAACTCAATTAAAAATAAGTTATTATCAAGTGATTTAAGTAATTTATAATCAGTAATGGCAAGTTTACCATTTTCACTATCAATATCAGTAATTTTAGGTGTACTTCCTTTACTCTTCTCTATATTACTTCTAACTTCTCCTACATTTTTAATTGGCTTTCCATAGGTGACAGCAAAATATGTTTTTACAATTAATTTTTTTTTAAAAGCATCATGAAGTTTTACACTACTTAAATAATTTTTGGCTATTAAGAGCAAACCGCTTGTTTCTTTATCTAACCTATGTACTAGCTTAAAATCAGCACCTTTATAATTCAAATATTTTAATGCAGAGTCAATAGATAAATTTATTTTACTGCCACCTTGAGTAGCAAGACCTGCAGGTTTATTTATAGCTATTAAATTATCATCTTCATATATCAGATAATCGATAGTAATTTTCTGCGCTAGTTTAATTTCAGCATCAGTAAAAACGAATTTTTTGGGTTGCTTAACAGGTAAATTAAACTTATCGTTAATAAAAATTTTATCGCCGCCCTTTACTCTTAAACTCGCTTCTGCTTTCTGAGAATTAACGGTAATTTGTTTTTGACGTAATGCTTTCTCTATTACTCCTTGAGTCAATAACGGATATAGACGTTTTAAATATTTATCTAATCTAGAAGAAATAGGAGTATTGACATCAATGTTCATTTAGAGCTTTTTATTGTGTTGTTGTATGTATTAATTTTTTCGTCATTGCGCAAGGAAAAATTGAAAATTTTGACGAAACAATCCAGTTATACAAATTCTGATTTACAGAATTTTTTAATCTTTTTCTGGATTGCTGCGTCGCTTCGCTCCTTGCAATGACAACTTGGTATCCACGCAACAATGCCGACTTAACCACAGTAATATTTTAACTACTTTTTATTAAAAAATAGCACCAAATTATTATAGATAAAAGGATTATAGCAAAAAGCTGATGTATAGAGGCAATTATTATAGGTACAGAGTATAAAAGAGTAATTATTCCGGTAGATATCTGCATCAATAATGCAATCATTAGAAAATACACTATCTTATTTAATTTCGGATGTTCTATTTTTAACAAGCAAATTACTAAAATCACAACGACCAAAACTACGCTATAGCTGCCTAAACGATGTATAAATTGTATAAAAACCGGATCATGTAAATTTGCAAGATTAAAGAAATTATCTTTTATCTCCATCGGGATAAAATTATCCCCCATTAGTGGAAAACTATTATATATCAGCCCTGCATCAAGCCCTGCAACCATCGCCCCTAAAAAAATTTGCACATATATTACAGTAATAGCAATACCGGAAAATATTAGTGGTAATTTTAAATCTGTTTGTGATGGGATTAACAAAATATCACAACGATTTTTTATTAATTGATAAAAAAGTATGTGATAAATAATTACGGCGATAATTAAATGCAAAGCAAGTCGAAAATGACTAACAGACGGGCTATTCAACAAGCCGCTTTTAACCATATACCACCCCATAAAACCTTGTACACAAAATAATAACAAAGCAATTATATAAGGTAGCATGTCACAATTTTTTATAACATCTTTAAAATAAAAATATATTAAAGGTACAATATATATTAAAGCTGTAATTCTACCAAGTAATCGATGTATAAACTCTAACAGATAAATAAACTTAAACTCTGATAAAGTCATTCCGTAATTAACGGAATTATATTCAGGAAAAGCTTTATATTTCGCAAATTCCGCTTGCCAGCTTTCAAAACTAAAAGGTGGCAAAATACCGGTTACCGGACGCCACTCAACTATAGATAAACCAGCACCTGTAAGCCTTGTTATACCCCCTATAACAATCATTGCTATGACCATTATACAGCTTATAAACAACCATTTTGTAATTAAGCTTTTCTGCACTTTTATTTTAAGTTTATGTTTTTTATCTCGTCATTCCTGCAAAGATCTTGTCGCATGGATACTGAAAGTCGGCATTGCAAGGAAAAACTATAAGTTTTGACGAAGCAAGAAAGAAAAGCTGGTCTACGCAACAAGACCTCCTCGCAATGACGATTCAGCCCTTCCTAATCAAGACTCTACATTCTTTTCCGTATCTTCGGCGGTATTAGCAGGACGTTTTTTATTATGATATCTACGTTTTGTCTTTTTTGGAGCAGCTTGTGCTTCTTCTAAACCAGCATTACTTTCTACAACTTTCACCTCTTCCACAGCACTTACAGTTTGCTCTACCGGTTCTTTTGCCTCTAAACTCTTATCTTTTACTTCATTAGCAATATTATTACTATTATTAGCTGTCTTCCATTTATGTTTATTTTTGCGTAACTGTTCTTTTTGCGGCTCTTCTTCAGTATAATCAGCACTATGATTCTGAATTACCGGCTTAACAGGATTAACATTATTGTTGTTTTTCTTCAACAGCTTCACTTTTTCAATTGAATAACTATCTGATGTAGCATTAGGATCGGAATAAAAATTAAGCTTTATATTATATTTTTCTTCAATAAATTTTATCTCAGCACGTTTATTATTAAGTAGATAAATAACTGAAACGATATTGGTAAAAACATTTATTACATCAATTCTTTCTTCAAAAATTTCATTCTCTATAGTACGTAAAATTAACATAGCATTAGCATCACTCGCCCTAATGACTCCTTTACCGTTACAATGAGAACAAATAGCCGCATTAGTTTCTAAGAAAGAAGAACGTAATCGCTGCCTTGAGAATTCAAGGAGTCCAAACTGACTAATATTACCGGTTTGTATACGAGCACGATCACGACTTAAAAACTCTTTAAAGGATCGTTCAATAATTTTACGATTCTTAGCTTCGCTCATGTCTATAAAATCAACAACTATCAAACCTGATAGATTTCTAAGCTTTACTTGCCTTGCTACTTCTTTTACTGCTTCTAAATTAGTTTTTAGTGCCGTTTCTTCGATATTTTTTTCAGAAGTTGATTTACCGGAATTTACATCAATTGCAATAAGAGCTTCCGTAGGATTAATAACGATATATCCCCCTGAAGGTAGTGTCACGACAGGCTGATATAATTTAACTAATTGCTCTTCTACTTGAAACTTAGTAAATATAGGAGTTTTATTTTTATGCTCTTTCAGCTTTGCAAGCTCTGAAGGTAATAAATCCTGCATAAATCTTGAAGCATCTTCATAGGCTTCCTGTCCTTGAATCACTACTTCTTTAACATTGTGATCACACATATCACGTATGGTTTTACGTATTATACTATCTTCTTCATGGATAAAACACGGAGCTGGAAATTTAATAGTACTTTTACGAATTTTATTCCATAACCTTACTAAATAATTATAGTCTTTCTTCAAATCTAAGGTACTACTTCCTCTACCTGCAGTTCTAACAATTACGCTATAAGTATTTTTGTCACCACTTACTATTTTATTTAAAATATCTTTCAGTCTTTTTCTTTCTTCCCCGTGTGATATTTTACGTGATATGCCGTTTTGCGACCCTTTATTAGGCATTAAAACACAATATTTGCCGGCTAAAGATATATACGTAGTAAAAGCAGCACACTTACTTCCTCGTTCTTCCTTAGTAACCTGTACTAATAATATTTGGTTTTTTCTTATTACTTCTTGAACTTTATATTGTTTATATTGCGGAATATTTGACTCAGTGGTACCGCTTTGAATAATTTCAATATCATCAGCCGCTTCTAAATTAAGTGCTGACTGGAATTTACTCTCTACTAAATCTTCTATAGTTTTTAGGTCAATTTCTTCACTATCAACCAAAGAATCATATATAACAGCCGGTTTCTCTTTATCATCCTCAACCGTAATATTTGAAAGAGCTATTTCAGGAAAAGCATTAACCAGAAAATTGCTCTCCGAGGTAGGCAAATTGTAATAGTTAGGATGGATTTCACTAAACGGTAAAAAACCGCTTTTATCCATTCCATACTCTATAAAAACAGCTTGTAACGACGGTTCTATTCTTGTAACTTTTGCTAAATAAATGTTACCTTTGTTTTGTTGTCTTACGGTTGTTTGAAATTCAATATCTTCTATATTGTTGCTTTGTCCTAATAAAACTACTCTTGTTTCACTTGGAAAATTAGCATCAATTATAATCTTCTTATTCATTTATCTTGCTCACTAACTTGAAGAACAAATAATTAATATAATGCCTGTATCTTAAGAACAATCATTGTTTATCTTGTATTAATTTATTGAAATGGATAATTTATCTATGATTAAAGAGCAAAAATGTAAATTCTAGATAAACTTCAAATAACACCTCTTTAAAATACTAAAAAATATATTATTATTTTTCTTACATTAAAATATTTTCATATTATTTAATTCATTAATTTTTTTTAAAATGAAACAATAATTATATACAAATTATAAATAAGACTACCATACTTGATTAAAAGCTGATAATCTAATAACTATCCATATATACTTAAATAATGGAATTACAAATCTCTTTAATTTTTAAGATAATAATCTTAATCATTATAATTATGAGTTATATACCATGTATTGATGTTTAGCAAACACTTAATTTATGACTTTAAAAAACGATTATAAAACTATTTTTTTCTTGCTTGTGGGAATATTTATTTTTTCCTGTATCAATGCTATAAATTTTTATAATTTTAAAATCTTTTTACTGATAAATAAAAATCTAGGCGGAGAACAAATAAATCATATAAATCAAACTAAATTTATAGGTTCGATAATAGCAGGCTTTGCCTTAACACAGTTAATTAATAAGTTAAGTAATAAAAAAATTATTTTACTTAGCTTATCTTTATTAATTATTTGTACAATAAACCTCATTGTATTAAATAATTATACTCTAATTAAAATTAATTTTATTTTAATTAATTTTGGAACATTTTCATATTTCACTTCTATAACATTAGACATGATTGAGAGTACCAAAGAAAAGAAATATTTTTTTTTAGCTTGTATAATGTTGTTATGGGCGGGTGGAAACTTAATGGTAGATTTATTAAATCCATTTATAAAACCGACAAATAATACTATAGTAATTTGTGCATTGTTATATTGTATCAATATACTAACTGAATTTCTGCATTATAATCCTACATCTCATAAATTAAATCTAAATTCAAAATTCTCATCCTTAATCAAAAATGTCGAATTACAATTATTGACAGGCTTCGTAGTTGCTTATGTCGCCTTGGATATATTATGGTATTATGAAGCTTTTGCATTAAAGAAAGAATTAGCATTAATTAATTTAAGACTCATATTAAAATATATTTTCCTAGCAATATGTTTTTCTATAATTCCTATATGCTACATATTAAGCAAAGTAAATAAATATTTGGCTAATTTATCACTAACTATAATTCTGCTCGTCTGCTTTATTTTACTACCGCTGCATGGAACTAGTCAAAACCTTAATATATTATATATAATACTAATCGGTAGTTGTTTAGGATCCATTTATATTTGTAATATTTTAATACTAATTGATAAATTTAGAGATTACGAACTCAGAACAGCTTTATTTTCGTATTTTTCAATGTGCAGCATAGGTATATATGCCGGAGCTTTATCATCTCATGTACCTTACGGCACTATTAACGGCAGTGATTTCTTATTTTCCGTTTTTGCCGTAGTCGGTAGTTTTGTAGCCTATCATTTGTGGTATTTTATTAAGTATAAATTGTATAGATTTTAAATTTAACTCTATGTCATTCCTGCAAACGCAGGAATCCAGCATCAAGCGAGATAAGTCGAGCTTTTAATTTCAAAATTTTGTTGTATTTATACTTTTTTGGATTCCTTATTTCGCAGGAATGCCATCAAATGAGCCGTACAACAAAGCCTATGACTGCTCGCAATGACGATTATGTAATATTTTGTAACATAATATAACTTGTATAATTTGGCATTAAAGATTAGTATTGAAGTATATTTTTATAGCCTCGCATGCAGCAAAGTACATTATTAAAACCGGTTAGTTGTTACGGGATTGGGGTTCACTCAGGAAAACGCACCCAGTTAACTATAGAACCCGCTAAAGAAAATACCGGAATTATATTCATTAGAACCGATATATCTTCTGAAAATAATTATATTGAAGCTAGCTATTTCAATGTTTCTGATACCTTGTTATCTACCACTATAAGTAATGAGCATAAAGTTCAAATTTCAACAATTGAACATTTAATGGCAGCACTTTGGGGATGCAGTATTGATAATGCAATTATTAAAATTGACGGTCCTGAAGTGCCAATTATGGACGGCAGTAGTAAACCTTTTGTGTTTATGATTGAATGTACAGGAAAAAAATTACAAAATGCTCCTAAAAAATATCTAAAAATTTTAAAAGATATAAAAGTAGTTCATAAAGATTGTGAATTATATTGTACTCCTTCTGATCACATGACTGTAGATTTAACTATTGATTTTAGCACTAAAGCTATAGGTAGACAAAATCTAAGTTTTAGAGATCAAGAATCTTTTACTAAAAATATTGCGGATGCTAGAACTTTTGGATTTATAAGAGATGTTGATTATTTAAAAAGCAAAGGACTTGCCCAAGGTGCCTCATTTGAGAATGCTATAGGAATAGATGAGCAGGATAAAATCTTAAACCCAAACGGCTTACGTTATGAAGATGAATTTGTTCGCCATAAATTATTAGATTTATTCGGTGATTTATATACCAGCGGCACTAGCGTTGTAAGTTCAATTAAAGGCTACAAAACCAGCCACACTCTTAATAATGAATTATTGCATAGAATATTTAGCGATACTACCTCTTACAAATTTGTAACTAGCAACGAGTTATAATAATCATTTCATATTGTTAAATTTCGCTTTCTTTTTTGCATCCTTTTTAAATTTTCACGTTTTGTCCTTTTTATTTCAGAATTATTAACTTTATCTTTATCCATAGCTTTAGTTAACGGACTATATCCTTCGGCTTTACTAGGATTTTCATAAAATGGATTCATTACATTTTTAATATCTTTAACATAACTCTCTTTTCTATTATCCATTGTTATTTTATTTTCTTTAAAAAATTCTTCTAAACCGTTTCTTTTTATTTCAAAATTAAAATTACCTCTTATTTCTCGAAATTTTTGTATTTTTTGGTCTTTATTCATACTCCAATAATGCTTATCCGTTATTAATTTTTTTAAAGCCAACGTTTGCAATACTTGATTTTTAGTATAATTCTCTAATTGTTCTAAATTTTCATATATAGGAGTGTCTTGTTTTTTATATTCTTCATTTATATTTAATTTAAATATTGCTTTTATTTCTATTTTTTCCTTTTCAGTAAGACCGTCGATAATTAATGATGCGGTCGTAACTACACCGTAACCCATAGCTTTTAATATATCAAGCACATTACCGCTAGCACCTTTAATAATAGAGGCAGCCAAATTTGCGGCTCCACCCAAATTATTTCCAAATATTCGTCCTGTACTTTTCAATTTATTTACATTTAACTCATACTTATCTTGAGTAGCATCCTTACCTGCCGTTTGCGGCGTATATAATTCATTTTTCAAAATATCTTTTAAGCTTGGTTCTAATGATAATATATAATCTTGCTGACTTTTAGCATTTCTGTTATGTACTAATAAATTATTCTCTTTATGAAGTTTACGCAAACCATGCACTTTCAAAGTCTCATTTATAGCTTGAATTCCTACGCTCACTCCTGAAACAACAGCTACAGCTATAATTATCGGTGATATAGGAGTAAAAAGCCCGGAAACTGCAATTGCTATAGAAGCTACGGAAACTGCATAACTTAAACTATTGCTAAATAATATTTTACCGATTTTACTTTGTCTAAGACTAGTCCAATAAGATTTTAACTGATTAAATATTGTTCTAACCATTGATTTTTTTGAATCAGACATTTATTTTGCTCTCCAAAGAATAAATATTTTTATAAATTTTTCTTTTATTTATTTAATTAACTTCTCTTACAACTTAAATTATAGTATAAATTCTAATAAAAAAACAAAATAAATGTCTGGAAAAGAATTAAATAAAATTGTTGCAGCCATCTTATTTGCTAGTTTAATTGCTATGATGGTTGGATTTGTTGCAAATATATTATATAAACCCACTCTAGAGTTACAGCATCGCGGCTACAGCGTTGCGGTTCAAGAATCATCAGAAAATCAAGATACTACCGCACTAGAGCAGGCACCAATCAATATACCAGAATTGATGAAAACAGCGAATGCCAATAACGGTCGTGAAATAGCCAAGAAATGTTTCATGTGTCATGCTCTTGATAAAGACGGTCCAAATAAACTAGGACCGCATCTCTGGGATGTAGCAGGCAGATCAAAAGCAAGCATAGCAAACTATAAATATTCCCCTGCTCTATCAAAACTCGGCGGCGTATGGGATGATGATAGTTTATTTGCTTTCTTACATAAACCAAGTAGCTATGCACCAGGAACTAAAATGTCCTTTGTCGGTATCTCAAGACCACAAGACATAGCTGACGTCATATTATTTTTAAAAACTTATGTTCATGATAAATAATTACCTCACCGAAATATGGTTAATAATCGGCATAATTTGTGTAGTTGTTGAATTTTTTGCAGTTCCAAATATTGGATTTTTATTCTTTGGGTTTGGAGCATTATCAAACACTCTTGTGGTATATAACTGTCCTCTAGTTAGCTTAACAAATCAAATAACATTTTTTGGTATATTATCGCTTATTTGGTTTTGCATATTATATTATCCTCTTAAAAAATATGTTTATAATAAAACTGATAGAACAGAAAATTACTCAGATATGATAGGCAAAACGGTAGAGGTTTATAGTTCTACCGTTTCTGCTGATACTATAGGACAAGTAAGATGGTCCGGTGCTATTATGAATGCTTACCTTGCTCCAAATGAAATCGATGCAAAAACAGGCGAGCAACTCTTCATCACCGCAGTCAAAGGGAATGTACTAATTTGTTCTAAGCATAGACCTAAAACATAGAATCAAACCCTATATAATTTATGCCAATATTAATAACACATCATGGATTAAATAAAATCTACTTTTGATATGCTTCACAACTCAAAAAAGAGTTAGAAAACAAGCATATGACTTGCTTTACCATTAGATGGACAGCTTTCCTTACTTGATCAATTACACAAATTTGAGTTAGGTCGTTTTTTGTTGGCAAATAAAGGACTCAATGGTTATTGGACATCTTATATAATAATTCATGGTCTTTAAAAAGAAAAGCTCCACCCTTTAGAAAGATGGATTTTGTACCATGCTCCTTCTGTTAAAGCTACCCAAGAACGCTTTAAAATATTTTAAAAATTTTACAGGATAAGTTAGAAGACAGAATGAAATTTATTTCTGTTCCTTGCGGTACTATGGATGATTTGCTTACATTGGATTACAGCAAAATAAAAGAAATTCATCTGACAGGGATTGATCTAGATGCTGGTTCTTTAGAACTAGCACAAGAAAACGCTAAAAAGCATCATCTTATGCATGTTAACTTTTTGTAACAAGATGTTTGGAATCTTGATATTCACGAGGAATATAATATCCTTACGAGTAATGGTCTTAATATCTATGAATTTGATGATGATAAAGTTACTGATCTATATAAACAATTTAGTAAAGTGCTTAAACCTAGTGGTATACTAATTGCAAGCTTTTTAACACCTCCTCCAACATTATAAAAGAATCTACATGGACAAATGTTAATACTGTGAATGTGCTTTAAAACAAAAGGCTATTTTTAGCAATATTATTAATGCTGCATGGCAAGTTTTTCGTACAGAAGCCGAAACACGTATACAGCTAAAAAAGCAGGCTTCCAAATCCTTGAAATTATATATGATTCTCAAGGTATTTTTCTGACAATAGTAGCAAGAAAAAATAATAATCGAATTCAAACATTCTCTTTAAACCAATCAAAAGCTTTTTTAAAGAAGCTACTATTTTCATCAAGTCTAATATGAGCGAATTCTTTTTGCTGTTTTAGAGCATGAATTTTTAGCATTCCTATAGTTGCTGAATACATAGCCGGATTATAGTCTTCTGTAAAACCGGCAATAATCTCCGGTTTACCGATTCTACTCTGTTTTTCAAAAATTTTATTTGAAAGCTCTTTAAGCCCTCTAAGCTGAGACCCGCCGCCGGTAATTACAACTCTAAAAACTTCAACCTGCCCTTTTGTTGCTTTATCATATTCGGCTTTTACCATTGATAATATTTCTTCGACTCTTGCTCTTATTACCTCGGCTAATTTATAAATTGTTATGGAAGTATTTAAATTATGATGAGTATCAACCTGAAAATCATCCATATTTATAATACTATCTTTCTCAAATAAAGGTATCATTGCATTACCGTATAAAATTTTTAATTTCTCTGCCGTAACAAGATCAATACCGAAAACTTTAGCAATATCTGAGCTAATATGAAAACTACCTATATTTACATGCCCTGTATATATTAATTTACCAACAAAAAAAATGCCGAAAGAGGTAGTTTTATCGCCCATATCTATAATAAGCGAGCCTAGATTTTTTTCATCATTCGTAAGACAGCTAATAGCAGAAGCATAAATTGCTAGAGTAATATTTGTGACTTCAACATGACATTTAGCGAAGCATTGTACAATATTTGATAACATATTTGAACTAGCTGCAATAATATGTAATTCACAACTAAGCTCTCTACCGTACATACCTATAGGATTCTCGACTGAATTATTATCAAGAGTAAATTCAAGAGGAAAATAATGAATAATTTCTTGGTTTTTAACTTTAAACTCAAGTAATGCTTTTTGTAATAACTTTTTCATATCCTGCTGCGTTACGGTTTGCCCGTTAACTTTAATGGTATAATTAATATAATAAGATTTAGTATCGGCACCTGATAACGATAATATAACTTTTTTTATATTTTTACCGCAATCTTTTTCAAGTGCATAAATTGCCGAAACAATGCTAGTTTCAGCGTTTTTTAAATCTGATATCACTCCTGATTTAATACCTTTAGAATGATGCAAATTTTGGCTAGCTACTTTAATCTCACCCTTTTTACTAATATAGGCAGCAATTACGGCAATCTTACTACTGCCGAAATCAAGCGTTACAAAATTTGATATTTTCTCTTTCATTTTTTTATGTTTGTTATTCCAAAAACGTCATTGCGCGGAGCGAAGCAACGTGACAATCTAGAAAAAAATTCTGTAAATCAGAATTTTTAACTAGATTGCTTCGTCTAATTACTACGTAATTCTCCTCGCAATGACGATTCTCAATACTTCTCAATATAATACTTGTTCTTATCCCTTAAATCCAAAGCCTTATAATTTTGGTTAAATAGCTTGTTAGCTTTATTTAGTGCATCGACATACTTTAATGCTTCTTCAAACTCTTTTTCAGGTAACTTAATACTTATATTACCTTTAAGATTTAAATCCCACCTTCTATCTCCAACCCTTATAGCAACTAAAGCTTTATTCATTAATGCCGGATATTGCTGTAGCTCTAGTACTAATTTACCTGCATAGATATTTGCCCCTTCCCCTACAACATGTAATAAATGAGGAAAAGGTCGAATATTTTTACTAATTTCGTAACCTTCTTCATCGACTAAGAAAAGCTGATTATTAATTTGCCAAATAGCAATAGGTTCTCTTTCAAATAATTTTATATATACCGTATTTGGTAATCTTCTACTGACATATACTTCCTTGATCCATTTATTTTGCTTTAAATTATTTCTCATTTCATCTAATTTAAGAGCAAAAATAGGACTGCCATTATTTGCATTTAAAACCTTTAATATTGTAGGCTCATCGACATTTTGCTGTCCTTCGATGATAACATTCTCAAGTTTAAACCCAAGTTTCGTTGTTGTTTGATATATATTTGTTGTTAAGTAGGTTTTTATGCCGGCAAAATATTTTGTAAAACCAAATAGACATACAAAGATAATTAAAGCAATCTTAAGCCCTAATATTGCTTTTTTGTAAATTAGTCCTAATTTTCGGCGTAATGAGATATTATTAGTTTTTTTTTTGTTTTTGTTATTGGAACTTGTTTTTTTTTCATGATTCAAAGCTTGCCGTCTTTATAATTTCTTCAATTAAGTTAGTAAAATTTATCCCTGCATAAGCTGCAATTTCCGGCACTATTGATAAAGGAGTCATACCTGGGTGAGTATTTATCTCCAAAGCATATAATTTGTTTGTCTGCTCTTCTAAAACAAACTCTGCTCTAGCAGGACCTTTACAATTCATTGTTTTATAAATTTTTTCTGATTCTATAAGTAATTTTTCATATAAATTAGCAGGTAGCGGAGCAGGACAAAGATGTTTAGCAAATCCTTCGGTATATTTAGTTTCATAATCATAGAAACGATTTTTTAGTAATTTAATCTCTAAAGCTCCTAAAGCTTTACTGTTTAATACCGCTACTTGTAATTCACGTCCTTTTATATATCGCTCTATTACTACCTGATCACCGTAAGGAAAATCATAATCGGCAAAGTTAAAGTCATCTTCTTCAAATATCACTTCAACACCAATACTTGATCCTTGCGTAAGAGGTTTGATTACATATGGTCGTTTCATAGGATCAGTTTTTATATTATCGCTTTTACTTACAACAATACTTTCTGCCATATTAAGATTATTCGTTAAAAACCAACTTCTAGAATGTATTTTATCGAATGCTAAAGCTGAAGATAACACGCCGCTATGAGTATAAGGAATCCGCATTATATTAAGTAATCCAGGCAAGTAACCATCTTCACCATATGTACCATGTAAACAATTAAAAACAATATCAGGTTTTATTTCTTGTAATTTAACCGCAATATCCGCTCCCATATCAATAAAGGTAACTTTATATCCTAATTCAATTAAGGCTTTATGAACCCCTTCGCTTGATACTAAGGATACTTCACGCTCAGCAGACATACCGCCAGCTACTAACGCTATATGTTTTTTACCGGTAGTACTTAATCTCTTGACTACAGAATGTTCTATCCAATGTGTTTGATATTTCATATTATTTGCTTTTATTCTATATTGTCATCCTGTGACTTATTTTTCGTCATTGCGAGGAAAAACTGTAAGTTTTGACGAAGCAATCCAGTAAAACATGCTATAGATTAGCATTTTTTACTGGATTGCCACGCAGTCTACGACTGCTCGCAATGACGGTGTTTAAACATACTTCCCTATTCTCTTAATTTCCCACTTTAATTCAACGCCGCTATCTTCAAATACTTTCTGCCGGACAAAATCACCTAAATCTTCTAAATCCTTAGCGGTAGCATCACCATTATTTATCATAAAATTACAGTGAAGTTCTGACATCGAAGCACCGCCTATTCTATAGCCCCTCAGCCCTGCTTTGTCAATAAGTTCCCAAGATTTAAGCCCTTCAGGATTTGCAAAAGTACTACCGCACGTACGCTTAATAGGCTGCGTCGATGATCTTACGTTATTTATTTCATTCATCCGTAATAATATATTCTCACTATCGCCTTTATTTACTTTAAAAACTGCTTTGAGAATAATTAAATCCTTTGGTAAATTGTTGCCGCGATATTTAAAACCGCTGTCTTCATTAGTAAATGTTCGAAAATTTCCTGCAAAGTCAATCGCTTCTATTCTAACTATAATATCTTTAAATTCAGAGCCGTAAGCTCCGGCATTCATAGCAACACCGCCACCGATAGTACCAGGGATACCTACTAAAAACTCAAAACCGGAAATAGCATTTGCTTGACAGAATTTTGCTAAATTATAATTAAGGCAGCTGCTACCTACTATTAAATGATTATCTATAAACTCAATATTGCTAAAATTCTGACCAAGTTTTATAACGACCCCTTCTACGCCGCCGTCTCTTATAATAATATTTGAGCCTGCACCGAAAGTAGTGATAGGTAATTTTTGTTTATTTTGTATTAAGAAACTTGCTAAATCTTCGCTATCTAAAGGTTTAAAGAAAATTTCGGCATCACCGCCTACTTTAAACCATGTCAGATGTTTTAAATTATAATCTTTTGTATACTCGCCCTTTACTGTCGGTAAAATTAACATATTTTTACTTTCATCTTTTTTCTTGTATGACGTTGTTGCATGGATATCAAGTGCGGGATGACAATCTCTCATCTAATTCATTAGCAAAACTTGAAATATTACCTGCTCCCATCATAATTATCATATCACCGGAAGCTGCATTATCTATAATAACTCCAACTACATCCTCTAATTCAGCTAAAAAATGTGCTTGGTCATGATGCTTATTTTTAGTAATCTTATTAACTAAATTTTGACCTGTAATCCCTTCTATAGGCTCTTCTCCTGCAGCATATATATCGGTAATATAAATCATATCCGCATCATTAAAACAACGCATAAAATCATCAAATAAATGCTGCATCCTTGAATATTTATGAGGCTGAAAAATAGCAATAACTTTACCGTTTTGCTTATCGGCTATATTGCGAGCCGTAGCAAGCGTCGCCTTGATTTCCTCAGGATGATGAGCGTAATCATCGATAACCACCGCCTTATTATATTCAGCTACTTTAGTAAATCTCCTCTTCACTCCTTTAAAATTATTAAAACCGTTTTTAATAGCTTTAATACCGAAATCTAATTCTATCCCAACGGAAATTGCAGCAAGACTATTTAAAATATTATGTCTTCCGGGCGTTGGAATAGTAATTTTTTCAATAATCGTTGTACCTAATACATTTGGTAGACTAATTTTTACGTCAAAAGTAGAGGAAGCAATATCAGTGTTAATATTAAACGCTATAATATGAGCATCTTCTGAATCGATTCCATAAGTAACAATCTTCCTTTCAGTAATATCATCTACTAACTTACGAACTATTTTATGATCGATACAACAAACGGCAAAACCGTAAAACGGTAAATTAGTAATAAAGCTTTTAAACGCACCAATTAATGTTTCAAAATCTTTATAATAATCTAAATGTTCAGGATCAATGTTAGTTATTATCGCAATAGTTGATGGAATATGAATAAACGTTGCATCCGATTCATCGGCCTCCGCAATTAAATAATTACTTGAACCAAGATATGCATTAGTCGATTTATTATTTATAATCCCGCCGTTAATAACTGTAGGACATAAACCGGCTGCCTCAAATAAACAAGCAATTAAAGAAGTAGTAGTGGTTTTACCGTGCGATCCCGACACTGCTACAGAACATTTTAACCTCATAAGTTCAGCGAGCATTTCCGCACGCCTAATAATCGGAATTTTACGCTCTAATGCCTCTTTTATTTCAGGATTATTTGAATTAATTGCCGATGAAATAACAACATACGAAACATTGGTAATGTGCTGCTCAGCATGTCCTAAAAATATTTTAATGCCGTATGACTCAAGTCTTTTAGTATTATAATTTTCTACTAAATCGGAACCTTGTACTTTATAACCTAGATTATGTAATACCTCGGCAATACCGCTCATTCCAACGCCGCCGATACCTAGAAAATGTATAGTTTCTAAAGTTTGATTAGTTTTTTTTAATTCAAGTAACAGCATATAAGTTTAATTGTTTCATTATTTAAAGTTGAGTTCTGCATAGAGGTTTTTATGTAGATTGTCAAGTATTATACTTCGTATGTCATTCCCACCTACGCGGGAATGACATACGAGACAGCTTTACACTACTCCGCCCTATCAAATTTTGCTTCGGAATAGAAGTTCCCTTGTAGCCCACCGACTTTTAGATCAATTAAAAATTTGGCTATTTCTCCGTTTTCTACAAATTCAGCTACTGTTTCAATACCTAAATCTTCTGAAATTTTAATTAATCTTTCTACGAAATACCTACTTTGTACATCACTTGTAATACTACGCACATATTTACCGTCAATTTTGACAATATCAATTGGTAAGCTTTGAAGTTGTTTAAAAGAAGTAAAACCCGAGCCAAAATCGTCTAATGCAAATTTACATCCGTACTTATGTAGTTTATTAATAAATAAAGTTATTTTATCATAATTCTCATTGAAAGAAGTTTCTGTAATTTCAATAATTAAACGATCCCGAACATTATGAGCTTTTAATAAGTTTTCTGCTATTTCCCATAAAGCTTCATCGCCTGTTCCTATATTTGAAATATTAACGGCTAACATTAAGTTTGGGTTGCTTGCAAGTTCGTTAACAGTCATTTCCAAAACAATTTGATCAATTATAAAAATTAATCCTTTATTTTCAGCAATAGGGATTATAGGACCTACGGAAATATAAATACCGTTCTTGTCAGGTATACGAAGTAGACATTCATAATAATGAACTTTCATGGTATTGCGATCTATTATAGGCTGATAAGCAAATCGCATAGTATTTTTTGCTAAGGCTTGTCGTAATAAGTTAAGCTGAAGATTAGATTGTCTTATATTTTCCAAATCATATTCTGTACTGCTATATTCACGGTAATAATAATTATTATTTTGTGAAAGTAATATATTTAATGTTTTTTCAATTTCTTTAGCATTATTACTTACTTTTGGCAATTTAATACTAGCAATATAACAATGCATATAAATTGCCGGCTTCTGTTCATTAATATAAAGCTGCGAAAATAAATATAATTTTCTAGCAAAATTTTTAATTAAGTCAGAATCAGTAGTATTTAGGATAAATAATATTCTATCTTTCTTTATTTGCTTAAACTTTGAAAAAATATTAAGTTCTTTGCTTACATCCTCAATGATTTGATCTAAATCTTCAATTATAAAATGCTTATCCTGCTCTATCAATTCTATTTCATCATAATTAACTAATCTACAAGCAAAACATACGCCTTTTTCCAATTTATCTATCTCAGCTTGTAAATCTTTATAATCCGTTATTAATTCTGACATTGCCATTTTTATCATAAAATTATATACTTACGGATACTAGGACATTTTTACTGTAAATGAAATAAAAATATGAGCCGCATAGAAAGGATACAAGAAAAATTAAGTGTATTAAAACCACATTTTCAAGAAATAATAGATGAAAGCTATAAACATGCTAGTCATTATGACGGAATTCACAGCCATATAAAAATAAGAATTGCTGCAGAAACATTACAGGGCAAAAGCTTAATTGTAAGTCACCGCACTATTAATAACTTACTTGCCGATGAATTTAATAGCGGCTTACATGCTTTATCTATAGAGGTGAGATGAAAACAAATAATATTTTAAAAGTAGCCGTTGGAGCTAGCAGCGTAGCACAAAAAGCCTTAAATAGTATATCGGATAAAAGCTGTGGCATAATTGAGGATAAAATAATTAAAGGCAATTACGTCACTCGCGAAGAATTTGAAAAATTACAAATTTTAGTAATAAAATTAAAAAAAGAATTAACAGAGTTAAGCGGTAAATAATTAATCAACTAGCTTTAGAATTTTCTATTTTTGCTTCTAGCTCTTCTATTTCTGCTTTAGATAATCCTGTGATCTATTATTGCTGAACAGTTTTACCTTGTTCTAGCATCATTTGTATCAGCTCTGCTTTCCCTTCGGCTTTACCTTTTTCAAAATTTTCAGATAAAGCTATTGCCCCGGCATCTTCTATTAATTATACTCTTCGGGGGTTAGGTTATGTATTTCTATTACAGAATACGCATCTAATACTTTCTCGCTCTTTATATTTGCAGGCGGACTAGTTTCGTTTTCTGCACACTTAAATCAATGTAGCCATTCATCGATAGTATTATCAAACTTATCTTTATCAAACTTTTTAAGCTCTAAAATACATAGGAAAAATCAAATAAATATTGCTCATTTGTTTTAGTTTCAAGCATTTTATGAAGACTTATACAAGGTACTTCATCATCAAAAATTTTAGTCTTACTAAGCGAAATAACTATTACCGGTAGTAAATCTTTATGCTTTATTCCTCGGATAAGTTGCTGTACGTATGAATGAGCCGAATAATATTGCACTCTTTATTAGGTAATTGATTTCATTGCTTTTTTGCATTTCGATTATATACCAGCTACCTGCTTCATCTTTAACCTTTAAATCAAATATGCTTTTTTGCCCTTTATCAATAATAGGTACTTGCTCTACATGTATAAAGTCTATTTCTTTAATTCTAAACCCCTCAGGTAATTCAAGAACTGCATTGAGAAATTCCTTTAACCTTTCTAAATCACGAAAGATTTTTTAAATAAACTATCATTAGTGGGATCTAAATATCTTTGCATATTAATTATTACTTTTGGTATTACTGATATTATATAGCTTTTTAAGTAATAAGTAAATAATACTAGAATATGTACTTTTAATAGAATAATTATTGCTATTTTTTTGACGAAAATTATGTCTTTTGATCGCTTCTGATTGATACTATTGCTGACATACCAGGGACTAGATTAGCATTTGGGGAGTCAAAATCTATTAAAACAGGTACACGTTGTACGATTTTAGTAAAATTACCTGTAGCATTATCGGGTGGGATTAAACTAAATTTAGAGCCGGTAGCAGGAGCAATATTACGAATCTTCCCGTAAATTATTTTTTTAGGCAAAGCATCAAATGCAATTTTGACTTTCATGCCGGACTTAAATTTCTTAATTTGCGTTTCTTTAAAATTAGCCTGAATATACATAGTATTATCTTGAACTATAGAAAACAACACCCTACCTGGTACTATGTAATTTCCGACTTCTAAACTACTATTACCGAATATACCGGGTACCATAGCAATAAGTTTAGTATTTTGTAAGCTCCTTAACGTTACTTTGCCATTGTCCGTTAGCTCTTTAAGTTTTGCCTGTTCTGCTGCTTTTTCAAGCTCAAGAAGTTGTAAATTTTGCTTAGATATATCTAAATCTAACTGTGCTTGTTTATAATCCGTTTTGGCTTTTTGATATGCGTTTTTATAATCATCTAATGTTTTAGAACTAGCAAATTTTGCCTTATTTAATTCCTGCACTCTAGTAAAATCTGTTGAAACAATATCAAAGCTTATTTTAGTAAGCTTTAATTTTTCAGCCGCTTGTTCTAGGCTAATCTGCCCTATTGAGGTTTTTTGCTCTATAATTTCTATATTTTTTATGCAAGCTTCAATAGATGCTTCAAGTGCTGCAAGCTTTGCCTTATAATCTCTATCGTCAATTTCACCTATCAGATCACCTTTATTAACTTTAGTATTATCGGTAACAAATAACTTTGTTAAAACACCACTAACTTCAGCACTAACATTTGAAATATCTGCATCTATGTAAGCATTATCCGTGGATTGTGTATTTGCCTAAACATAAATTCTATATCCCAAATAAATATTATTAAGGCTATAATAATTACATATTTAGTAAATGGATGATGTTTATATTTGTTGATGGCTTGTTGTAATATACTCGGCATAATTCACTTTACCAATACCCTCTATGTTTAAAAAAATAACAAATTGGTATAGAAAGAATATATATAACTGCAATTAACGGCAGTGAATACCATGGATATATGATAAGATTTATAATAACAATAGCAATTAAAATCATTGCAAGCGATAAATATTCAGGTTTAATACTCAAATTTTTTGTTGAGATTGTAGGAAGCCTACTAGCAAGTAGAAAAGCTATAATAGCCAAATATATATTAATTGTTATAGTGTGAGTACGGATATTAATATTTAATAACGTACCGATTTCAAAATCTATCATTACAGGCGTTAAAGCAAGTAAAGCACCGCATGGGGCAGGTACACCAGTAAAAAAATATTCAGTTTTTTTATCTTGTTTCGGTTGATAAATACCAACGTTAAAGCGAGCTAAACGTAATGCCATACACACTATAAATAATAGCATTACTGCTGATGAAAATACCTTATATTCATATTGCTGAAAAGACCATAAATATATTAAATACGCAGGAGCTATACCAAAATTAGCAAAATCGCATAATGAATCAAGCTCTGCACCAAATGGGCTAGCTGCATTTAGCATCCTTGCTATTCTACCGTCGATACCATCAACAATTGTCGCTACTATAATGCAATATACCGCAAGTTCCCATCTGCTATCCAAAGCAAATTTTAAAGAACTCATACCGGTTACTAATCCAAGCAACGTAATAAAGTTGGGAATTAATTTTATTAGAGGCACAGGTTTAGTTATTATAGATTTACGAATTTTTAACAATTTTTCTACTCCCAAGTGTCATACCACTGCTTGACCACGGTATCCATAAAAACAATAAAAATACTAGTATTTTACTGGATCCCACGATTAAGTCGCCGGGGATGACAAAGGTGGTGGCATCGATCCACACAACGACGCTGGTCAAGCCCACGGTATGATATTTAACTATCTTCTCTCAAACTTAAATTCTGCTGTCTTTTTACGTCCAAAATCAGCAATGATAGTTTCACCACCTATAGCAGTCTGCCCTTTACTCACTAATAAAGCTGTTTTCAACGGTAGATAAACATCTACTCTGCTACCAAAACGAATTATACCGTATCGCTCACCCGTTTTAACTTCATTCCCCTCTTCTAAATCACAAACTATACGCCTTGCTATAAGCCCTGCTATTTGAACAAAAACGATTTTCTGCCCTTTATCAGTTTCCATTAATACTGATTGACGCTCATTATAAATACTAGCTTTATCAAGTGAAGCATTTAAAAACTTTCCGGGATTATAATGAAGTGCTAAAATTTTTCCATTTGCCGGGATTCTATTAACATGGATATTAAAAATATTTAGAAAAATACTAACTCTCATCATTTCCACATCACCAAGACCTAATTCTGGGGGTGGCAGTGCTTCCTTAATTTCTTGAATTATTCCGTCTGCAGGACTTATTACCAGATCATCACTTATAGGCACAAAGCGATCAGGATTACGGAAAAAATAAATACACCAAGCAGTAGCGATAAATCCAATACCGCCAAGTTTTTCATTAAATGATGCTAATAAAAAACTTACTAATGCAAAGCTAGCAATAAATATATATCCTTCGCGATGAATAATTTTAAATAAATCATTATATTGTTTCATTTTAATCCCTATGCATCTTCTTAACGCGCATAGCGAATTACATAAGTAATTTGCTATTCGCGATTCTTATTATTTTTAACTATGCCTGCTCTGCTTTATCTTCGTGGTTTTCACTCTCATCTTCATCTTCTGCTTGAGGGGTAGCCTGGGCTTCTTGAGCAGAACCAAGAGCATATACGCATAAATCTGGAAGTGGAACACCGTTTTTTTTAGCAAGATCATTTAGCTGTGATATTGCTTTCATAACCTCATCAGGAATAGTACCGCCTCTTTCGTCAGATAACCATTTTGCTTGAAATTGTAGTGGATGATGCCCTTCTTGAGGTGTCCCTATATAAAACTTAAACTTGGCGTTTTGTCCACCAAAATTGCAGTCAAATTCAAACTCTTTGTAATGTGCCATAACTTATATGAATTAATAATTATATTAATATTATTATATTCTAACAATAAAAATGCAAATTGAAAATAATTTCTTTCCAAGAGGTTACTGAATCAGTTACTTTAAAGCTAATTAAATGCTTTCTTTCTACAAATTATAAGATTTTCTTGAAATAGGAACTACTATTCCTTCCAAAATCTTATTAATTTTTGCTATAAAATTTCTTTAATTATCAATTAAAATAACTGATACAGATAACCTCTAATATTTTTTAAGTTTCTTAGCAATATAACGATTTGAATATATAAATTTATCGCTAGAATCTATAATTATCCCGCCTGCTTCCTTAATAAGAAGCTCAAATGCATAATATAATGTAAAATTTAATACTGACAAACATATTAAATCCGCTTTACCTGAAGCTACAAGCGTAACCCCGTAGCAAGGAGAAGCAAAAGATCTAATATTATCTATCTCTATCGTCTCCAAATCATTATGATTTACATCTTCAATAATTGCTAAACAGTTTTTTAAATCGGCATTATCGGAAACTCTAAGTCTTAATCCTTGATAATTAGAGTTTAAATTATTTTTTTCTATCCAAGCTCCTTTGCCTTTTTCAGCATAATAAATTTCATTAAGAGCAGGAAAATATATTACTGCAGAAGTAGGAGTTAAAACTTCTTGATTCCTTTTTAAATAAGTTACAGATATCGCAAAAAAAGATAGGCTTCTAGCGAAATTATTTGGGCTATCTATAGGATTAATGAAAAAAACACTCTCATAATTATTATTTAAATCAAATTGATCCTCTGGAAAAAATAAATATTGTGTATGTTTTTGCAATTCTTCACATAATAAAGTTTTTAATCTTAAATAAGATCGCTTACAAAATTCTTCGTTTCTTACAGAATTTCTTTGCAGCATTTCAAGTTCTAAAAAATCTCTATGCAAAAACTTAACTGCTTTACGCAGGGCATTAATTAATAAATTAGTTATAGGTTGCATAATGGAAATTTATTTAGCTCGCTCGACATATGTTATATCATCAGTTTTAACCACAATTTTTTCTCCTATTTCTAAATATTGCGGTACCTTAACTTTAATACCGTTTTCTAAAACTGCCGGTTTATAAGAAGCGGTAGCGGTTGCTCCTTTTATTACCGGATCAGTTTCACTAATTTCAAGTATAACAGTTGGAGGAAGCTCAATATTTAAAGGCTTTTCATTATAAAATTCGACTTTAACAATCATATTTTCAGTTAAGAAAGGTAATTTTTCTTCTAAAATTTCCTTGGGGACATTTATTTGATCAAAATGTTTTGTATCCATCAATATTAAATCATCACCTTCAAAATATAAAAATTGATAGTCTTTTTGTTCAAGTTCGGCTTTTTCTAAATAATCGGAAGAACTGAATCTATCGTTACGCTTTGTACCTGTTTTTAAATTTTTCATCTCAACTTGTACATAAGCTCCACCTTTTCCAGGTTGCGTATGTTCCGGTGTTTTGCTTACAACCCATAAATCATTATTACAAACTAATATGTTACCTGTTCTAATTGAATTTGCTGAAATTTTCATATATTATACATTTAAGACTTAAAATTAAAGTATAAATATACAAATTATTTCCTTTAAAAACAAGAATTTAATCTTATGACCACAATATTAGTAGTAGATGATATAGACACCAATATTAAGTTACTGACAGCTAAACTTTTAAAAGAGTATTATACGGTTCTTACTGCAAATAGCGGCAAAGAAGCATTAGCAATTCTTAAAAAGGCGAAAATCGATACTATACTACTTGATGTTATGATGCCGGAAATGGATGGATTTGAGGTATGTAAAACGATAAAAACCGATCCGGAAACTACTCATATACCGGTCGTAATGGTAACTGCACTTTCTGATATTGATGACCGAGTTAAAGGTCTTGAGGCAGGGGCTGATGAGTTTTTAACAAAGCCGATTAACGATACTGCTCTATTTGTAAGACTTAAAGCGCTATCTAGAATGAAAAGCTTAATTGATGAATTAAAGCTTCGCAATAGCACTAATGCATTATTAGGCATAACAAATATCGAAATGCATGACACTTTTGCAGATAAAAAAATATTACTAATTAATGATGATGTGGTACAAGTTAAAAATATAAAACAAATGTTACTTAAGATTACCCAAAACGTAAAGGTAATAAGTAATTCCGATGAATTAGATATTATAAATGAATATACACCAGATTTAGTAATTATCAGTAGTACGCTCGAAAATGAAGATCCTTTGAGAATCAGTGTTATTTTAAGAGGTAAAGCAGAAATAAGCGGCGTGGTAATAATTTTACAAATTGATGAAGACGGTATGCCTTTAGTTGTGAAAGGTATTGAACTCGGTATTAATGATTATTTCGTTTATCCTATAGAGGAAAGCGAACTACTTGCCAGAATTAGAACACAATTAAGGCGTAAGCAATATCAAGATAATTTACGTAATGATCTTGAACAAAGTGTTAATTTAGCAGCTAAAGATGGCTTAACTGGCTTATTTAATCGTCGCTATTTCGATATACACCTCAAACAAATGATTGAGAAAGCTAATAACGAAAGTATCAAATTATATTTACTTATGTGCGATATCGACAATTTTAAACACGTAAACGATACTTACGGTCATCAAGCAGGCGATAAGGTTTTAACGATTGTATCCCGTATTTTGAAGAATACGCTCAGAGTAACAGACTTAATAGCAAGATTCGGTGGTGAAGAATTTACTATACTTTTAACGGATATAGATATTTCTAAAGCAATTGAAACTGCGGAGAGAATTAGAGTTAAAATAGAATATATGGATTTTCACATTGAAGATCAAATTGAACCTTTACAAAAAACTATTTCAATCGGAATTACGGAATATAAAAAAGCAGAATCAATAGAATCTTTCATTGAACGTGCTGACAAAGCTATGTATGAAGCTAAAACAACGGGTAAAAATAAAGTAGTAAAATTATAATTGATTTTTTAAAGTAAAAAAATAATGAGCAATTTTTCCAAAAAACATCTTGATTTACCATATAGACTAGGAGTCGGCATGATGATATTAAATGCCGATAACCATATATTCGTCGGTAAAAGAATAGATACAAAAATATCTGCATGGCAAATGCCTCAAGGTGGGATAGTCCCGGGTGAAACTCCAAGTATTGCAGCAATGCGTGAGATGTTAGAAGAAATAGGAAGCGATAAAGGATATATTATTGCCGAAAGCAAATGCTGGTATAGTTATGATGTACCAAGCTTTTTAATACCTAAATTGTGGAACGGTAATTTTCGTGGACAAAAACAACGCTGGTTTTTAATTAGGTTTACCGGAAATAACGAAGATATTAATATAAATACCTCTAATCCGGAATTTGACCAATGGCGTTGGGCATCACTTGACGAACTATTATCCATTATAATTCCTTTCAAACGGAAACTTTATCAAGCCGTCGTAAAAGAATTTGAATTATTAATTCAGTAAAATTTTACCTCTCATAAATGAAGAGTTGGTAGACGAAGTTGAATTTGGAAAAGAGAGAGGCATCTTGAAACTGATAAACGCAGAGTACATATTAGTATGTGAGGACTATCAGCACAAGATAACGTAGCCAATTTTTCAAATTAAACAAGTATACTTAACTATTTAGACCCTCTTGATCCTCTATTTGACCTAAACATATATTATGTTGATCGCTATCATCATAGTAATCAGAATTTATATGTATCTTAATTTTATTAGCTATGTATCTTATACCTAATATAACTTAATGTTACTGCTGTTGTAATACAGATAAATAGTACTTGTAGCAGCACTATTTACCTCTCTATCGCCTTCAATTAATTCATTTATAGCACTAAATAATGAAGTATCCGTATCATGGCCTAAAGTAAATACAGCACATTCATTTGTTCCGCTAGACAATAAACTAATATATCGCAACTAGATTCAATCATATAATATATACTATAATTCTTTATTAAGTTATAATTATTATCACCGATTATATGTGCAATAAATGCATTTGCTAGGTTAGATATAGTTATATTAGCAATAAAATCTTTTACTTCTCTTATATGCAATCAGTTTATAATAAAATTACTTAGACAGTGATTTGTTGTTACAGTTTCCCAATTAACCGTATCAATTTGAGCTTCCGGCATTAAAAACCATGATTTTATATCTTCAAACGCAAATTTTAGCTCTCTAACCAATCCACATAAAATATATTTTTTATTAGCAATATGTACAAAGGTATGATCACAGGATACTCATCTAAAAAATATGTAGAACTATTAGAAAAAGGTTTTCAATGTACAGAATATACCTTATTTCTATCAAGGCTTTGGTCATAAATATTTTCACTAGAATCAGCTGGTATTAAATTTGGTAATAAAATAAGTCTACAAAAATAACCGATTAAATTAACTATATTTGGTAAAATTTAATATGATAATTTGGCATAACGTTACCTTATGTTTACTATAAACATGCCTTATTATTAAGATTATTGTTATAATTCAATTAATTTAATAAGAAACCATCATTTAGCCATTGATACTTGTATGATTTTTGCTATTATTCGTTCCGCCTAAGTAAATTAATACTTGCTATCTTTGCAGCCAATATAAAGTCGTTTGCAGTAAGGCCGTCGATTTCATGAGTCCATATTTCAACATTACATGCTCCCCAAGATATAGTGAAATCGGGATGATGTGCTTCCTGCTCTGCAATTTCAGTTATCTTATTTGCAAATTCCATAGCTTTTACAAGATTAGGTAATTTATATTTTTTATAAAGATGCCCTACTCCATTCACTTGCCAATTGCTTTGTAACTGCACTAGTAACTTATTATAAAGAGGACTTTGAAGGAGATACGGAACGTAGAACCGCAGCGTACGTGAGGATTCGAGTACCGGATCGACGTACAAATTACCTTTAGAAGTTACTTATGCAGGAAGTCTATTCTATATCAAAATTAAAATATTGATCTTTACAAGACTCAGCTTCAAGTGTACAATGCCACCACTCAATCTGACATGCTTTAAAATTATGTTTTTGCATCTTAGAACGTAAATAATTACGTTTTTCTAAATATTGCTTATCAATTAATTTACTGTCATGATATGAAGCTTCATCAAATAAGTCAAAAGAAGTATACATATCTACCGTATGATCATCTAAATAGGATATAACACGTTCATCTTTCAATTTTCTCTTAATGACTTCAGGATTATTATTAACTTCCTTCTGAAGCTTTATTATTGATAAATCTACAGTACTACCTCTACTATGACTGGATCTTTCAGCTATATAACCTAGTGTAAAACATTTAGACTTATCTATATATGGGTAAAAGCTTTCCTTATTTTTTTTGATCAATATTATCCATTTGCTCCATCTTAAAAAATGTTGCACAGCTTTTGCGGTCTAGATGCATCATATATAATAAGTGAATAACCATCTTTTTTTATCTCAGCTTGTACTGCTTTAAGAGCCTTAGCAGCTTCTATGGTTAAAATTGCTTCTGGTGCTTTATAACCATCTACCTTTTTACCAACAAAATTTTTATCTAAATAATAACGCATATTTTGAATAATTGTAGGGTCGATATCTTTCAGATACACGAATCCTTTAGGTAAGGATTTAGCATATATTGGAAAAAGCTCATAAATATAAAAATCAAACTTGTTAAAGTCAATTTCATAAAATACTAGGTTCTGTGCACTTTTGATTAATGATCATAATTATGAGATATTTTTAGCTGCAAATTATCAGATTTTTTTGAAATATGAATAACTATTCCTTCAAAAATCTTATTAATTTTGTGACAGACATGAAGGTAGAACTCATATATTAATAGACTAGATGATGAACAACAAAGCACAAAGTTCAAATCAGTTTAATATAGAATTTTCAAAAAGATGAATGAATGGTAGCGAGGGAGGGATTTGAACCCACGACACACGGATTATGATTCCGTTGCTCTAACCAGCTGAGCTACCCCGCCAGGGGAGAAGTGTTTATATAATTTGTTAAGATCGTAGGCATTGTCGTATAGGCTTGTTTATGTCATCCCACAACTTGATCGCAGGATCCAGTCTTTGTTTAGTTTTTTTCTGGCTCCCCGCCTACGCGGGAATGACATTGAATAGATCTCTCAAACCATGCAACAATGACAATAGCCAAATCTTAACGTTTAGAGAATTGTGTTTTCTTACGTGCTTTACGTCGTCCGTATTTCTTACGCTCTACTACCCTAGAATCACGTGTTAAAAGACCGCATTTACGCAAAATAGCATGAAAATCCGGTACAGATTGATCTAAAGCTTTAGAAATTCCATGTAAAATAGCACCTTTTTGTCCTGAAATGCCTCCACCTCTAACAGTACAAATTACATCATACTGATCAATAGTGTTTGTTAAGACAAGCGGCTGTAAGATAGTTTTCACATAAGTTTCAGAAGAAAAATACTGGTCTATTGTTTTTTTATTAACAACTATTTTTCCTTTTCCTACTTTAAGCCATACTCGTGCTACAGCATTTTTTCTTTTACCTGTAGCATAAAACTTACCTGCACTATCTATTTTTTTTTCTTTAGGAGCTTTTAATACCGGTTTTAAAGGCTCTTTAGTTAACTGCTTTTCTACTTTTGCTGTTTTAATTTTTAACTCAGTCATATTCTATTACTTTTTATTTTTTGGATTTTGGCTTGCAAAATCATAAACAGTAGGTTGCTGTGCCATATGAGGATGATCACCATTTGCATAAACATACAAATTACTCATTTGCTTAGTACCTAAAGCATTTCTTGTAATCATTCTTTTTACAGCCATTTTAATCACTCTCTCAGGGTGTTTACCTCTTAAGATTTTACCTGCCGTAGTATCTTTTATCCCACCTGGAAATCCTGTATGTCTGTAATATATTTTTCCGTCTTTGGGATTCGCTTTTTTACCTGTCAATTTTACATGCTCTGCATTTATTATGATTATATTATCACCACAATCTAAATGAGGCGTAAAGCTAGGCTTATGCTTACCGCGTAGCATATTAGCAACTCTGCTAGCGAGTCGTCCTAGTACAATATTTTTTGCGTCTACGACCCACCATTTCTTTTCAATTTCCGATGGCTTTGCCGAGTAAGTTTTCACAATAGTATCTATTTTAATTAGAATTTAAAATTAAAGAATCAAGCAACATATTTAATAGCATTAATACCCGCTATCTGTCAAGCTAAATATAATCTATTTACTTCAGAATATTATTTTTCTATCGGTAGAAAAATATAAATTATTATCTGCCATTAGCCCATAATAACGAATATTTTTTATAATTTTGACAATATGAGGTATCATATTTAATCCATTATTACCAACATCAAAACTATATAATACACCGTTAACAGAAATAACATTTAAACTTCGTTTATTGTTATTATCAACTCCAACAAAAGGTACTAAAAAAGTAGCAGATTTTAGTTTCTTAGGATCTTTTCCATCATTTAAATCAGCTACAAACTTTACTTTCCCTGTTTCAGGATTAAATGCTGCTATTTGTCTAGCATTATTTGTTACAAACAGGCTATTACCAATTAAAGACATTGATTGAATATCCTCAGCATTGACCTGCCAAATCACGCTACCAGTTGCTATATTAAGCTTAATAAGCTTACCAAGACCGGTCGCTATATACAGATTCATATTATCATGAACGGGGGTACATAAAATACTTGATTCGTCAAAATTCGGTATAGCTGTATGATCATTAAGATTTGCAAACTCAAAATTCCATCTTACTTCACCATTTTTTATACTTAAGGCAAGTACTTGACCGGAATTATAAGTTACTATTACATTATCATGCTGTACTATCGGCGTCATAAAATAACTAGCCGATAAAACTTCCGCTAGGCTTTCATGTTCCCATACAGTTTTTAAAGTTTCTGCATTTAAAGCAATAGTTTGGTTACTGATAGTTTGCACTAAGATAGTATTATCATCAAGCACAATAGGCTTAATTCTAATAATATCCGGAAGTTCTTTTCTAATTATTTCATAACCTGATTTTGCATCTAGTACTACTAACATCCTTGAACCGTATGTTACGTATAATTTTCTGTTATAGTGTAAAATTCCGCCGCCTATATAATTATCTTTTTTATATCTACTTAAATTATAAGACCAAATAATCTTATTTTTCTCTATAGAAAATGCAGAAACATTCGATCTAATATCTAATGCATAAATCATATCGCCTATAAAAATAGGCTCAGTAATTGTTTTGCTTCTAGCAAAACTATACTGTTTATTCTTAAGCATATTTGCATTAAATGTATATATATTTGCATTAGAATCTAAATATATAGTCTCATTAGTCTGAATTGCTAATTTAGGAGTCAACTCAACAATATTTTTTACCCTTTTTGGTCCAAGCCCGTTACATGCAATTAAAATAAAAGGTAATAACAGAAGTGCTATTTTTTTTGTCATATTTTTCCTTAAGTACAAATTATTATTTATTTAAATTTACAAGCAATGCTTTAGCCTGATCTTTTATTAGATCAGATACATTATTTGAAATTAATAAATTTTTTAGATTTTTTACTGCTTGTGGTTTCATATTATTCTTAATATCCCACATAGCTTTTATGATAGTTGCCGTAGCCCAAAAAGGTTTTTTCTCGTCATCAAAATAATTTAAATATTTTGTTAATTTTTCTTTATCTTGAATATCTAGATTCTGATCATCAATAACAAGACCACACCATGAAATACGTGCATAAGCAGTAGAAATTTCAGAATATTCTTTATTTTCAATAATTTTATTAAGCAGGTCTTTCGCTTCTGAATATTTTTTTTCCGAAATCTTTATAGCTACTTGTTCTAATGCAGCTATTTCTTTTATTTTAGTATTACTAGTAGTCACTAAATTCTCTAAAGTATTAAAAGCTAATTCTTCATTATCTTTTGTTGTTTCCAAACCAACAGTCTTAACAAGAATATCTCCGTTTTTTTGGTTATTTTTAATTCTTTTATCTTTATTATTATTAATAACAACCATTATAGTAATAGCTATTATAGAAATGATTATTATTATAGGTAAAAGCTTTTTGAAAAAAATTAACCTTTTTTCTTCATTGTGATCACTCAGTACTTCATCCAAAATATCAGTCATATTTTATTATTCTTATTTATTTTTACAACCAAATTTGATCTTAGCATCTTCTGCCATTTTCTTGGATGCGGCAGTTCTATTAGTTGGAAATTCCTTATCAAGCTTAGTAAGCATATTACATGCTTCCTGAGTTTTTGTTAGTTCGCCTAAGGAAAGTGCTAACTTCAATAACCCATCGGAAGATTTTGCCCCTTTCGGCGACTCTTTATAACCTTTTAAATAGTTAACCGCTGCTCCGTTATAGTCTTTTTGTTTAAAAAAGCATTCCCCATACCAAAAATAAGCATTACTAATTAGCAAACTGTTAGGATATTTTTGGATAAAATTTTTAAACTTATCTTTTGCTTCAGTAAGTTTATTATCTTTATAGGCAGCAAGAGCCAAATCGTAAGCTTGCTTATCAGGAGCTATATCCTTATTAACCGCAATAGGTTTTTTAGGAGCATTATCCGGTATATCTTTAAGCAAAGCTATATCAAAAACATCTTGTTTTTTTGAATCACCGGCTTCTAAAACTCCAGTATTTTCTTCTTGATTTGGAATATTTGAGTTTTGCGTTAGCAGATCAATTTTATGCTGTAAAACCTCAACTTTACCGATTAGCCTTCTGATTTCTTGTTCCTGTTCATCGAGTCTATTTTCAAAATCATTATTTGCTACATATTTTAAAGGTTTTCCTTTAATAGTTTCGCTTTCTCCGAAAGAAAACATAGAAAATAAAAAAGTAAATAATAAGACAATAAGCTTCATATATTTTTTAAAAATTTATAATTTTTCATAATACCGAAAATTTTTTAATATTCCACACAATTTTTTTATATTGCCATAATGTAGAATAAATCGTCATGAGCTACGCAGCCGTAGGTGTTGTTGCATAGCTTAAAAAACACACTCGATGTCATACCGTGGCTGGACCCAGGATCAAGTCACGGGGTAACAATGGAAAGAACCGAACCACGCAACAATATCATATTTCAATACTACCATCATATGTAAAAGTTATTGTTATGGTGGTACCTTCATTTATCTTACTTTGCAAATCAAATTTACCGTTCATAAGTTCAACCAGCTTTTTAGTAAGCGGCAACCCAAGACCAGTACCTTCATATTTTCGACTAAGCTCACTATCAATTTGACCAAACGCCGATAAAGTTTTTGGAATATCTTTTTCCTCAATACCGATACCGGTATCTATAACTTTTATATATACTAATTTTGCTAACTCATCTTTTTCAAGTGCAATAGTAACACTTCCTCCGGAATTTGTAAATTTCACGGCATTTGATAAAAGATTTAAGAATACTTGTTTTAGCCTTTTTGGATCAGCCTTTATAACCACATGCTCTTTCGGTAATCTACTAATTAAAGCCACTGCGGCTTGATTGGCACGAGGCTTAACAAGTATCAGCGAAGAACTAATTAATTTATTTAAATCGAGATCTATACTATCTACTTTTAATTTATCGGCAGAAGCTTTAGAAAGATCTAAAATATCATTAATCATACTCAGCAAATGTTTACCGGCATCATTTATATCTTTAATATAATTTTTACTTTTTTCTGCATCTCTTTCCGACATAAGAATTTCCGAAAAGCCTATTATAGCATTAAGCGGTGTACGCAATTCATGACTAATATTAGCAAAAAACCTTGTATTTGAAGAGCTGGTTTTTTCTACTTTTACTATTTGAGCTTTTAAATTTCTATTTGTTTCAAGCTGTTCCTCAATAATTTGTCTAGCATAATTAGTATTACTAATAATTATAGTGCAGAATATTATAAAAATAATGATAAAAGTTATAAAAACCTTTTGCTCAAGAGAGGTTATATTTTGCCACTGGCTGGTAATATTAGTGTTAATCTCAAATACTGCATCTACGGGAAAATCTAAATTATTATCTATAACAGGGATATAGCTAGTAACAAAAGCAGCTTCTTCCACTGTTAAATCACTTTCATTTTCTATTACTACCCTTGGTAATAATATATGACTTGTAATACCCTCAAAAGCATCTCGAAGCGGAGCTTTTGAAGTAAAGGATTTCAAAAAAAATTTATCGATTTTTGCGGTAAATATCTCAACCAAACTATCATCTTTATAATTGTCTACACTATACATATGTAACATATTACTAGTGATGAATTTATTACCTTTGAGATCGTATAGAGAAATATTAATATTAAGATTGGTGAACCATTGAGCAGTAATCTTTGCAAAATTAATAAAATCTTGATCTTGTAATAATTTTAAATAATCGAATTCATGTAATTTACTTATTACGTTTTGATGAGTATTCCAAATATTATCAGTGTAAAGTTCTACAATTTTAGTATGTTCCAAAGCCACTTGTTTTACTATCATTTCTTTTATCATAAAATAACGATAAAACATCATATTTATGACAATATTAAGAAATAATATAATAAATGACAATCTTACTATATACTTATTATGGTTCATTACGAGACCTAGTAGTTATTTTAGCTCAAGTCACCCTATAGCTTGCCTCCTTACTGTACGAATGCTCATGATGTCATTCCCGCGTATGCGGAAAGCCAGTACTTTAAAATTTTTTAAAAAGTTTATTTGAAAAGCTTGATTTATCTCGCTTTACCCTAGATTCTCGCCTACGCGGGAATGACATAAACGCACTATGCAACAAGGCCGCTTGTAGCTAGGAATGACATTATTCTCTCTACTTATCTTCTTGTTTAACTGTCTCTTTTGTTGCAAGCTTCTTATTAATAATCAACCCTGTAATTACATCATAAGCACGAGCAAATTGATAATCTTTTTTGTATAATTCCGATAATTCATTCTCTTCTTGTTTATTATTTTTAGCTTTTGTTTCTTTTTTTCTATCTTTATTTTTTTCATTATCATTCTTTAAGTAATTTTTTAAAGAACTTTCTGAAAAACGCTGATTTATTTTTTTTACCTCAGGATATTCAACTTTTGCCGGCTCAATTAAAATATCAGGCTCTATTCCTTCTGCCTGAATAGAACGACCGCTTGGGGTGTAATATTTAGATATAGTGAGTTTTACAGCAGCCCTAGAATTGATTTGCGTTAAAGCCTGAACTGATCCTTTACCAAAAGACTTAGTGCCAAGTATTATTGCTCTTTTATGATCTTGCAAAGCTCCAGCAACTATTTCCGAGGCAGAGGCAGAATGACCATTTATTAAAACTATCATAGGTACTTTGGGAGCTTTTAACGAAAACTCATTTGCTTTAGTCTCGCTATTACTTGATGTAGTTCTACCTTTTGTTGTTACAATTACACCGGAATCAATAAAGTAATCACTAACGGCAATAGCTTGATCGAGTATACCACCGGCATTATTACGTAAATCTAGAATTATACCTTTAAGATCATCTTTACTTTCAGTTTTTAACTTCTTTACTACTGCTTTCAGCTCAGAAATTGTTGACTCATTAAAAGTAGTTATACGTATATATGCAATATTATTTTTTTCTAAATGTGCTTTTATCGGCTTGATTTTTACTATTTCGCGAGTAAGCTCTAGCTCTTGTGGTTTTGTCTCTTCTTCCTTAATTATCAACAATTTAACCTTAGTACCAGGCGTCCCACGCATCTCTTTTATAGCTTTATTAGGACCAAGCGTAGAGACTAACTCGTCATTCACGCCTACTATATAATCCCCGCCTTTAAGCCCTGCTTTAAAAGCCGGTAAATCGTCAATAGGCGATATTATCTTAATTGCTCCGCTATCATACATTATTTCAACACCGATTCCACCGAATTCACCTTTTGTAAAAGTAAAAATATCCTCTAAATCCTCATCGGTATAATAGCTTGAATGAGGATCAAGAGAGCTTAACATACCGTTAATTGCTTCATCTATCATTTTTTGCCTATCGGGTACCTGTACATAATCCTTTTCGATACGTTCAAATACGTCTTGAAATTGCTTATAAGCTTCCTGATTTGATATTTTATTTTCAGTTTCTTTTTCTTCTTCTGCAAATGTACAAATAGAATTTATAATAAAAAATAGTGTTATAATTAAACGTAATAACATAATACTCCAATAAAAGTTAAGATGTTATGCGGGCAACGTTGACAATGCCTCGCAATGACGCCTTGTCTTAAATATCCAACTCGTTAATAATTTTATCCATTTTAACTAACGCCTGTTCATAAATAAATTGAAATCTTTTTTCCGGCTTTTTACCCATTAAATCATCTACTATTTTATCGACATTTTGGAAATCTTCTAAAGTTACCTTTAAAAGCGATCTTTTTTCCGGATTCATAGTAGTTTCCTTTAATTGTGCAGGCATCATTTCACCGAGACCTTTAAACCTACCTATTTCAATTTTAGCTTTACTAGCTTTCGATAATTTATCCGTTAATTTAGCTTTTTCCTCTTCATCGCCTGCATAATAAGTTTTATTAGACTGCGTTAAACGATAAAGCGGAGGCTTAGCTAGGTATAAATGCCCCTCTTCTACCAATTTCGGCATTCGTAAAAAAAAGAAAGTCATTAACAACGAAGCTATATGAGCACCGTCAACATCTGCATCAGTCATAATAATTATTTTTTCGTAACGCAAATTTTCTTTTCTATAATTCTTTAAACTACCGCAGGCAAGTGCTATTTCTAAATCTTGTATTGCTTGATTATTAACGATTTTCTCAAGCGTAGAACTCGCAACATTTAGCACTTTACCCCATAGCGGTAATACTGCTTGCGTTTCTCTATTACGTGCTTGTTTTGCAGAGCCTCCTGCCGAATCACCTTCTACAATAAATAATTCCGTCCCTGCAGGTGAAGTTCGTGTACAATCGGCAAGTTTACCGGGTAAACGTAATTTTTGAGTAGCATTTTTACGGGAAATATTTTTTTCGTTTTTCTTACTTATTCTAAACTCGGCAATAGCAATTACATTCTCAAGTAAATTAGTAGCTAAAGCTTTATCGCTACTAAGGAAGTGATCAAAATGATCTTTTATTATATTCTCAACCGGTTTACTTACACCGTTTGACACTAATTTTTCCTTAGTTTGTCCTTGAAAAGACGGCTCAGCTATAAAAATAGAAAGTACGACACTTGCGGTTTCTAAAATATCCTCGATAGTTAGATTAGCAGCTTTTTTATTCCCTATCATTTCACCATACGCTTTAAGCCCACGTAAAATAGCCGACTTAAGTCCTTGCTCATGTGTTCCTCCTTGAGGAGTCGGAACAGTATTACAATATGATTGAATAAATGCCGCATTATCATTATTTTGCCAACAAATCGCCCATTCAAGTTTTATCCCGTCCGGCGTAGACTCTATATTACCTGAAAAAATTTCCGGAATAATTAAATTATCTAAAGTTATTTTTGAACTTAAATAATCTTTTAAACCATTCGGGAAATTTATTAATGCCTTTTTAGGTATATCTGACAGTACTTCTACTTCGCATTCCCATTCTATAGTAACACCGCGATATAAATAAGCTTTTGACCTTGCAAGCTCATAAATCTTTTTAGGATTAAAATGTAATTTTTCACTAAAAATTTCCGGATCTGGAGTGAAATGTATTGATGTACCTCTTAGCCTTTTATATGCTTCTTCACATATTAAATCAGTTAATTTTTCTCCTTTAGAATAACTTTGGCTATATAATTTACCTTGTTTATAAACCTTTATTTCTAAATGTTTAGATAAAGCATTTACTACCGATATTCCAACGCCATGCAATCCGCCTGCAGTATGATAAACATTATTTGAGAATTTACCGCCTGAATGAAGAGTAGTTAAAATTACTTCTAAAGCTGATTTGTCAGGAAATTTAGGATGATTATCAATAGGAATACCACGACCGTTATCAAATATAGTAATACTATGATCTTGATGCATTTTTATCGTGATGATACTTGCAAAGCCGGCGACTGCTTCATCCATAGCATTATCCAGCACCTCAGATACTAAATGATGCATAGCATTTGAATCAGTACCACCGATATACATCCCCGGTCTTTTACGAACAGGCTCAAGCCCTTCTAATACTTCAATATCTTTTGCACTATAGTTATTATCGACTAGCTGATTTTTCTTTTCTTTGTTAAAGCTGAATAAATCATTCATATATATAGGGGAGGAATTAATTGTTTGCTTTCCTAAATATAAACTATTTAACTCAAGAAGGCAATGAAGCTTTAAAGAAATTGTTTGGCATTACCTAAAAAGAATCACTTGGGATAGCCTAATACTTCTAAATCATTCTCGCGTAGGCGGGAATGACATAATTAATTATATCCCTTAGCTTTGATTAACATGCAAGCTATGTTAGCGTTTCCTTGAGCTAATGCAATATCTAACGGATATTGGCATTCATCATTTAGAGTAGAAATTTTAACACCTCGTATGACTAAAAATTTTGCTAAATAGTAATTATCGTTATAAATAGCAGCAGTTAGTAATGTTTCACCGCTTCTACTTTTTTCTTGCAATATTGGATAAACGTCAAGTAATGCACGCAGCCCAAAAAGATTATTTCTATCAACTGCTCTAAAAGCATTATCTACTGCCTTACAATAAGATAGATTGGCATAAATATCTTTCTTTTTATTTATATCACTATCATATTTAATAAAACTCTCTACAACTTTTCTTCTTTTGGCACTTGCTATCCATTCTGCTTTCTTTTGGAACAGCTCTATATATGCATACATATCCATCTGCTCTAAAGTCGCTTGCTCTGTTAGTTTACCAAGAACTATATCATCATCAGGTAAAAATAACATTTGTGTTTCATCTTTAACGAATTTTGTTGTCGATTCCGAGGTTTCATGATTCACCTTATTATCTTGTTTTTGAATCGTGACATTTGGAGAGCTTACCGGAGGTGATTTCTCTTGATTATGTGTAGTTTGATTATTGACTTGCTTCTCTAAAGTCTGAGGTTGATTCGGCTTCACTACAACAACTGGTATAAGCGGAGTATTCCAATCTTGTGTTTTTGGGACATCTGAAACAGCAACAAATGTCTCTTGCGAGTTATTTATTTCCGCCGAAGAATCAGTTGTAGGAACTACTTTAGACGGAGTAGTAACGGGTGTATTTGGGCCAGTCGGTGTTATAGGCTGTGTAGAAGGTTGATTTGTAGGCATTACTGGAGGTGCAGGTACATTACTAGGTACTGCCGGAGTTTCTGCAGGAGGTACCGTTGTCGGCATAGTACTAGGGGTAGTAATATCTTGGGTCACCGGTGGAACCACAGGTGGAGAAACCGCAGGCATATGAGGTATAGATTGCGGTGCTACGCTTTCTTCCTCTTTATTAGCATCAGGAGGGGGATTAAGTGGAATAGGCTTATGCACAGGCAGCAAATTGGTCGGTTTATATATTTGCACCGGTCGCTGCGGAGGCACTACATAACTTCCTGCTTGAGCCGGAGGCATAGATACTATCGGTCTCGGTACGTTAGGAGTGATAATATTAGAAGCTAAATTTGTACTATTTTCATGCTCGATATTTGTATGAACATCATTACTTGCGGTGGCACTAGGCAATGCTGTATTACCAACATCTATAAAAGGTTCAGATGCATCAGCTTCAGTATGCTCTTGTGAAGCTAGCTTTGGCTCTTCTTGAGGAGCTGCTTTAGTTTGTTCATTTGGCTGTTTAGGGGGGATATTTTTCTTTTTTGATTTACTAAAAAATTGCTTAAATTTATCAAAAAAAGAAATATCAGAATTAGAGCTAACATCCTTGTCTTTAGTATCTACTTCGGCAGCCGGTAATGATGGCGGTAAGGGCGGAGGGGAAGCATAACTTTGCACTACAACCAATAACAGATTGATAAAAAACAATATCTTACATAATTTATTTAACATATAATTCCTTATTTATCCTGTCACCCCGTGGCTTGACCACGGTATCCAGTAAAATTGACTACTACAAGTTGTTTGCATGGACTCCGTGGTCAAGCCACGGGGTGACAATAATTCACTCCTCTATCTCTTACTATTCTGCACCAATTTCTTTATTTCAATTTCTACTAACTCTTTAACAAGTACAGGTAGATTTTTATCAAGCCAAGCTTTAAGTTCTGGTTTTAACATCTGGGTGACTAATTCTTCAAGTGCATTTTTAGATGAGACATTATTATCCAGATTTTTATCTTTAATAGTATCGGTAAAATTTTTAAAAATATCACCTACCGCTTCAGCAGATTTAGTTGATATTAACTTTTCTTCTTCATCTTGATTTACTATTTCCGTTAGCTCTAATATATCTTCATCTTCACTATCATTTTCATAAATAGGATTTTTACGCTTGTTAATTACTCCTTTAATCGATTTTAATATGTCTTCTACAGACATATCTTGGTTCTTTTTATTTTCCTTACTCACGTTAGAAACCTATAAACATTTTCTTTTTAATAGTCTTAAACTCTTCTTCAGGACTAAAATATTTTACTTTAAGTTTTAAACTTTGAGCCGTTAGCTCGCCGGTTAACAATTTCATTTGATATGCCGCAAGTACTGAATTCTTATACGCATCCACACGAGTTATTTTTGCTTCATACAATTTTTGCTCAGCATCTAAAACATCGAGTATAGTTTTGGAGCCGACTATTTCCTCTTGCACTGTACCGTCGTATGATATTTGTGCAGCTTCCACACCTTGACTAGCTGCAACAATACGAGATTTTGCTGCTTCAAATCCTTCCCACACGCTTACAACACCCGCTTGTGTCTGCTTTATCACACTATCAAGCTGAACTGCACTACTTCTTGTTTGGTTTTTAGCCGATCTGATTCTTGAATATTGAGCTCCTCCATCTGGATAAATAGGTATATTGACCGAAAGAATAGTAGTATAGCTTTTATTGTTTATATTTTGCACAGCTGGATCTTGTGGATTATAGTTAATTCTACCTGATTGCAACTTTACACTTACTTGCGGCAATAATTTTCCTTTCTGCACCATTTCCAAAGCTTTCGCCGAAGTTACATTATGCCTTGCCGAATCAATATCAGGATTTAACTTAGCAGCTTTTCTTGTTAACTCATCCAATGAAGCAGGTAATCTATCAGGTAAATTAGGCATAGTTAGATCAGTAGCCTCTATTCCAAATACTCTAATAAAATTTGCTTTTTTGCCTTGAAAATCGGCATAGGCAGCTAGTTTATTCGTTTCTGCCGCTGCAAGCCCTGCTCTTGCAGTTGCTATATCTATTGCTGTTGCTTCCCCTAGTCTTAATTTCTCTTCAACAGTGTTAACTTGTTGTATGTTAGTACGAACCCTACTTTCAGAAATATCATATTTCTCTTTGCTCTCAAAACAATCAAGATAAGCAGTTATTAAATTTAATAATATTTTTTGTTCGCCAGCATAATATTCGCCTCGTGATGCTCTAAACCCTGATTGAGCAGCTTTAAGAGCTGCAACACTAGAACCACCGCTAAATAATGATTGCTCTATTGTTAATGCACCTTGATTGCTATCGGTCGCTCTTGGAGTAAAACCAAGCCTATCAGTATATTTTTTATTATATTTAGTCTTACTATTTTGTCTATTAATCTGCAATCCGGCACTAGGCATAAATCCTGAGAAAGCTTGAGGAAATTGCTCAATCGCATTCAAAAACTTAATTCTAGCAGCTTTCAGCTCCTCATTATTCTTATATCCTTCAGTTAAAGCTTCCTGCAAATCAACAGCAGCAGCCGAAACGGTTAGTAATAATGTGATAATAAATGTAGTTAATTTACGCATAAACTTTTTGAATAATTGATAATATGTTAGTTAGATTAGTTTAATCTTTCAAGAATATACCTATATCCCAATAAAACAATATATAAATCTATTGTAGCAATGTTAGCACGTAATATAACAAAAATTAATCTCAAGGGCAATGATAACTATTTTACATTTTATTTTACGGTTATAAAGCTTTAAGATTAATTAATATTTGGTAACAAAATAATAAATTTTATGTCTATAAATTGATTTTTCTAGTTTTAGTGGATTAAATAAAGAATAACAAGAAGAACTACAAAGACTTTTAATAAAATTAAACGGTTTTACAAAATCTTTGAAAATGAATGTCAAAGATTTAGAAGATCATTTATTTTATATTTTACAAAATTCTTTCAATGAATTATCTCACACTAAAAATATCGATGTAGAGAAAATAGAAAAACTTTTTAATAAGACAATCCAAGAATCTCTAACTACTTTATCTGAAGCACTTGAGAAAGCATATCAAGAACAGTTAAAAACAAAAGATATCTTTTTATTTGACGGAATTATTGTAGAAAAATGTTTAAACGTTTTAGAACAAGTTTTAAAATTTCAGCAAGAATTAGATAAACTCTATCCTGGAGCTTCTAAAAAAATTATAGAATTATTAGAAAATATATTAGTCGGGGGTTATATCGACTCAAATGCCGATGCTTGGAATATTTATACAAACAAGCGGTATACTTGAAAAAGTAAATAACCTCATGGATTCGCAAAAATTATTGCTAAAAATAATAAAATTGCATTAATGATATAAAAGAAATAAGGGGATAGGTTAAATCTAATGACCAGATTGAAAGCCTTTATGAAAAAGCTAAGAAAGTGGGGCCGCAATTTCAGAAATCTCAAAGGAATCGCCTCGAAAAATTATTGAAATAGCACATCAAAACCCTAATAACAGAGCTTTACTAGAGAATGTTGCAAAAGCTGCTAAAGCTATACCAAAAAGCAAAGATGAAGTAGAAGAAAAAATAGCAGAACTAAAAAGTAATATTGAAATTGCAATTTCACAAGATATAAATATTGACAAATTAAACTCTGTAAAGAATACTATTTCGGATAATCTAAATGAAACTAAAACAGAATTATTAAAAGTATTAAATCCAGAAGCTTCTTTTGGTAAAAAAAAAATAGAATCCTTATGTAAAGCAGCAGCAAAAGCTACGGAAATTGCAAGCAACATAAAAAAAATAGTAGGAGTAATACCTGGAAGTAAAGAACTCGGAAATGTTATAAGTCTAGCAATAAAAACTAACTTATTACCGCCTCCGGTCTTAGCAGTTGCAAGGCTAGCTCCTGATATAGCTAACTTAGTTAATATAGGTAAAGCAGCGGTTACGATGCTTTCTAAAACACAAAACTTCACTCAACAACAAGGAAGAGCAAAATAGTGTCTAATTCTAATACTCATATTTTAATTGCCATAGGTTGCTTAGTATTATTATTATTATTTTTAATGTATCAGAAAATAGCAGCACGTAAAAAAAATATATTACCTGCTGAAGGAGGTAATATTGATGATTCACCAAACGTTGCCCTTAATAGTCAAAAACCAGAAAATAAAAAGCTGACATTACAAGAAAGAATAGAATTATCTTGGAAATTCCTTTACGACATTACGGAAGTTATTTTAAATAAGTTCTCTAAAGAAGATGTTATTCAAGTGAATAAATGCGGTCAAGTTTTATTTGAAAACGGCGTTAGATATGAACATGTAGTCGATCTTGTAATTCCTCAAGTTAAATCTCATACTCAAGCAGTTGAACAAGAACAATCTAAAGGTAAAAAAACCTTAGGGGTATAACTTTTTTCTTTGAAAAATAGTATTTTATACTTCTTTTTAAAGCAGGTTTAAAATCAATACTTATATACTAATATAGCTATTTAGGAACTTATTCCTAAATAGGAAGCTTTTTTAGGAATAAACTTCGATTAAGTTAGATTATCAAAGGCAGTATTCTTAGCTAAATAGGTAAATTGTATTTAAACTATGTCTAACATATATCTTGTTACTATATCGTTTACTAAAAGTAAGCAATTCTTACTAAAGGATTATGGCAAGACTTGGCATTTACTTTGTAGTTTTATCGGTTCTTTATATCAAAACGGTAATATATTAAATAATGGAGAATTTTTTAGTCCCACAAAAAATAAACTGGTTTTTTATGCAGTAATTCCTAATAAAGATGCTTTGTATGCTTCACATTTAAGCTATCATGCATTGAAAGATAAAGATGAATTAGAGCAATTGGGCGTAATAATTAGTTATAAAATAACAGCAGACTATATTAGCGAAATCCCTTATTTATATTGAAGAAAATATTGAGAATGCAAAATTTCTCTATTTATATCCTATTTCATGGTCAAAATCTTATGAAGAGCAGCTTGTATTACGTACAGATTAGGGGAGATATCCACCTTTATATATAATAAATGATAAAGACCGATATCTCGGAGAAACAATTACTTCTTGGCAAAATGATTATGCGACGGCTCACAGATTATGGCTTTAAGCTGTACAAAATCGTGAGCACGTCAAGCTACATCAAGAATAGCTTGCGCCGCTATAAAAACCATTACCGGTTTATAACTTTGTGTAAATGTAATCTTTTCGTTTTGGGTAAACAAATCAAGCAAAAGCTTTATGGCATCGTTATATAAAATAGGATACACAGAGCACTCGCAAACAGTGCAATCATCATAACAAGATAGAAATATTTATACGGCTTTATAACCGACCATAAAAAAGAAACAGGATGAGTTTTGATTTTCATACGTTGAGAAATATATGTTATTCTTAGCTAAAAGTAGAAAGGCATTGCTGCATGGCGCGTTTTATGTCATTCTCGCGAAAGCGGTAATCAAAAAAAACAAAAATGTTATCCCGTGGCTTGACCATGGGATCTTGTTATTACAGGCTGAGTCCTAAGATACCGCGATCAAGTCGCGGTATGACATTAATGGTAACTGGATTCCTGCTTGCGCAGGAATGACATCGCAACATTAGGTTGTCTTAAACAATTCTAAATTTCATATATACTACAAATACTTCTCATTCTCTTCCTTAATTAATGTTATCAACTGTTCGAGCGATAATACTTCCTGCTCGGTAGTTCTGAGTCTTCTTATCGTTACTTGTTTATTTTCTTGCTCTTGTTTACCGATGACAGCAATCATCGGTATTTTTTGATTAGAAAACTCACGAATCTTATAGTTAATTTTATCAGGTGAGATATTAATATCCGTTCTTACACCATTATCAATTAAAGCTTTTTGCACTTCTAAAGCGTAATCGTTTAAATCGCTTGTGATTGTTGCAATAGCGACTTGTATAGGAGCAAGCCAAAGAGGGAAACGCCCGGCATATTCTTCAATCAATATACCAATAAAACGCTCAAGTGAGCCTAGTATTGCCCTATGGAGCATTATCGGTCTTTTTTTCTCACCGCTTGCTGCAATATAGCTAGCATCGAGTCGCTCCGGCAAAACAAAATCCATCTGAAGTGTACCGCATTGCCACTGCCGTCCTATCGCATCGGTTAAAACAAACTCAAGCTTCGGACCGTAAAATGCACCTTCGCCCGGGTTGAGCGTATAAGTAAACCCTGCTTTTGCCACTGCTTCTTTTAAAGCATTCTCTGCCTTATCCCACGTCTCATTGCTACCAGCTCTAACCTCAGGACGATCAGAGAATTTTACCCTTATATTGGTAAAACCAAAATCTTTATAAACTTCCGTCAGTAATTTACAAAAACTAACCGTTTCATCGGTAATTTGTTCCTCTGCACAAAATATATGTGCATCATCTTGCACTAAACTTCGCACTCTCATTAAACCGTGCAATGCACCGGACGCCTCATTACGATGACATAAACCAAACTCCGACATACGTAGCGGTAAATCACGATAGCTCTTGATACCTTGTTTAAATATCTGCACGTGGCAAGGGCAATTCATCGGCTTTAAAGCAAGCGTCTTGTCATCTGTTTCTAACGCAAACATATCGTCACGAAACTTGTCCCAGTGTCCTGAAGCTTCCCAAAGACTTTTATCGACTAAAACAGGTGTTTTAACCTCAGTATAACCGTTTTTACGAATCTTTTTCCTAATATACTGCTCAATGGTATTATATATACTCCAACCTTTATCATGCCAAAACACCATCCCTTGAGCTTCTTCTTGGAAGTGGAATAAATCAAGCTCTTTCCCTAGCTTTCTATGATCACGTTTCTCGGCTTCTTCAAGCATAAAGAGGTAATTATCGAGCTGCTCTTTCGTAGCCCACGCCGTACCGTATATACGCTGCAACATCTCATTACGACTATCGCCTCGCCAATAAGCTCCTGCAACTTTCATCAACTTAAAATGCTTAACGAAACCTGTGGAAGGGGCATGCGGGCCTCGACATAAATCAATAAAATTACCTTGCCTGTATAAAGTAATCTGCTCACCTGCCGGAATTGAAGCAATAATTTCAGCTTTATAGTGCTCCCCTATCGATTTAAAAAACTCAACGGCTTTATCACGATCCCATAATTCTCTAGTAATTTGTTCGTTTCGCTTGACTATTTCATGCATTCTTGCTTCTATCATTGCCACATCATCCGGTGTAAATGGCTTATCCTTAGCAAAATCGTAAAAGAAACCGTTTTCAATTGCAGGACCGATAGTTACCTGAATATCAGGAAATAATTCTTTAGCAGCTTCAGCTATAATATGAGCCGCATCGTGCCTTATGAGCTCAAGACATTCAGAATCTTTTGCAGTTAAAATACGAAGCTTGCAATCATTTTCAATTACGGTACTTAAATCTTTAAGCTCACCATTTATTTCAGCAACCATTGCTGCTTTAGCAAGCGACATTGAAATTGCATTTGCTACTTCATAGGCTGTAATATCTTTTTCAAATTGTCTTACACTACCGTCGGGGAAAGAAATATTTATCATTTTTATTCTCACTGATTTTTTCTAGGTTTCTCTTTTAGACGTTGTCGATATGATTCTTGAAAAATCTGCTGTCATCCCGTGTCTTGACCACGGGATGACAATTTCTTTAACTGAACAATACTTTAAATTATTTACCGACCACTTGTTTTCTTTCTTGATCTATCATAGCCATGGCATTCATAAATTCTAATACTCTTGCATCACTAAGGATCTGATCAATAGCTTTATCGTTAAAGGTTAGCACGGCGTCTTTACTTTTTACATCAACTACTAAAGATTCACCGTCTTTTAATTCAGAATTTTTACTAAAAGCTTCTATAGCTCTAAAACCGTATTGCTTTATTACTGAAGATTGTTTTCCTAGATTTAAAGCAAATTCCTTAGAATCTTCTATTTTATTAAGCACAGGTATTACGGCATTATCGGTATAATTCACAAAATTATTTATAAACACATTTGGATCCGATAATTTTATTACACTTTACTAGATTCAGAGGATTATCTAAATTAGGCATATCAATATCAATAGCAAAATTAAAATCATCCATTACAAGATTAGTTTTACCGGATAATTTTTTTGCTTCAGGATCAAACTCACCTTTTAAATTAAATTCGGAATTATTTATTTTTGCAAAAACACCCATTCCTTTTTCCCCGTCTTCTTGAGTAATATGGCTAGTCAGGTTAAAAATTTTATCTAACTCAGCTCTTTTGTTTAAACCATTACTAAAGTAGCTTCCTAAAACTTCAACTGCCGTTTTTTGGTATGTTTCAGAAGGTTCTATAGTATATTTAATATTTAAAGCAAAATCAAAAACTTTATTTTTTTCTATATTTAATTTATATGAATTACTTTCTACTTTTCCTTTTCTTTCAATGTCGCAAGAGAATAAAAACGGTTTACCTTTTACTAATTCTCCTAACATCTACATAAAAATAACAGCATGCATATTGTCATCTTGCTTTTGATTTAGAAAAAAGTTTTGAATTAATAATTTCCCAAGAGCTACTAACTCATCACTATATTTTAGTTTTAATTTGGAATTATAAGAAATAGGTAAATTCAATATATCTAACTTTGTCAAACCATACTCAAAGGAAGCAGTATCAGAGTCATTAGCTATTTTTATCTCTCAAAAATTTTATCATATAAACTTCTTCTGTAATTTTCAGAAATAAAAGCAACAGTATTTTTTCCATCCAAAATTAACAAATTCAGGTTATTCGATGTTTTATAGTATTAGTAATTACAGAATTGCTAATATCACTTTCTGCTAATTTTTCTGCATCTAAAGAACTATAAAGAGCTGATTTATTATCACTCAAGCTTAATTTCCAATAACCCGGTTCTCTATTAAATAAAGATTTTTTAAACCAAATTGTTGTATGATGATCAGGTGAGTAAAAAATATTTTTTTCATCTTGAGCGGTGGTAATTTTTACATTATTACCGTAAGAATCAATTTTTGTAATATTTAAAAATGGTATATGCCTAATAACTATTTCATCAAAATAAAAATCTATAGGGTTTAACATTACCTTATTTAAAGTAACGCTAAATCTATATTTATTAACTTTTATTGAATCATAGGCTATATATTCCCTGTATTCATCAAGAATAGCGATAATATTCTCTTTACTTTGATGTTCAAATTTATAGGTAGCATATCCCCATCCCACTAAGATTAGAGCTATAAAACTTATTATAATAAATCGTATTTTCATCTTTTTTACTGTAAAAAATTATTAAAAATCAAGAATGCTCTTATGTCATTCCCGCGTGGATAATTAAACCACACTGTCACCTCGTGGCTTGCTAACTAGGTACATAAAAACAATAAAAAATACTAATAATTTTAGTATTTTTAACTGGATCCCGTGGTCAAGCCACGGGATGACAGCGGTGAAATTGACCCATGCGGGCAAAGCCTGCTCGCAATAACGATGGAAACTAACCATACAACAAAACCGGTATGACATCGGAGTGTTTTTCAAGTCTAAAATAGCATATACCGCTTTAAAAATATATTTATTTTTCTTTTAAACGATCAGCTATTAGCTGATATGATTCAAAAGCTTTATTCGGCTCGTTTTCAAGCAATTCAAACCCTAATTTTTCATTACTGTTAATATGCCATAATCTACAATTATCCGGACTAATTTCATCAGTTAACATAATTATAGATTCTTCACCGTTCAACACACGCCCAAATTCTAATTTACACTCAACAAGCCGAATCCCGACACCGATAAATAAGCCGCTTAGAAAATCATATATACGCAAAGCCTGCTCTTTTACTGCTTTAATTTCATCCCTAGTTAACCAGCCGAAATTTAATATTTGATACTCATTAACTATCGGATATTTAAATTCACGGCTTCGGACCTTAAAATCGATTATAGGTTTATCAAATACATACCCTTCGTCCATTCCAAATTCTTTTACAAATCTATCACACGCTACTGATGATATTATTACTTGTACCGGAAAAACCTCAACATATTGAATTAATTGCTCCCTCATATTTATTTTTTCGATAAAATGATTTTCAATGCCGATCATTTCCAGTTTCTCCATTAGAAAGGAAGAAATATTATTATTAAGTACCCCCTTGCCTGAGACCTCAATAATTTTACCACTTTCTAAGGTCACATTATCAGAAAAGGCCATTATAAGTAAAAAATCTTCTTCGGCGGAATATAAAATTTTACTTGAACCTTTGTAAATTTGTGTTTTCATTTGTTATTTTCTCAAAATTCATTTTCCACGTCATTGCCTGCGTGAATGCCTATGTCATTCCTGCGAAAGCAGGAATGACATTAAACCTCTCTCAAACCATTCGGACCAATAATTGCCGACGTAGTAGTACCGCTAAATATTTTATTTGCAGTATTAATAATGTCATCGGCTTTTATATTTGTAATAATTTCCATAATCTCCTCAGGAGAAATATATTTACCGAAAACAGAATAATTTTTACCTATTTCTTCTGACTGATAAGCATTTTTCTCTTGAGCCATTTGTAAATTACTACGAAGTTGTGTTTTAGCTCTAATAATCTCTTCTGCACTTACTTTTTCAGTCATTTTTATTATTTCGTTTTTAATCTCTCTATATAATAATTCTAATTTATCATGTGCAGTAGACGCATAAATTGTAAACAATCCACTATCAAAGTAAGCACTATTATAACTACCTACTGCATATGCTAAACCTAATTTCTCACGAATAGTTTGAAATAAACGCGATGACATACCGCCGCCGAATATTATAGAAAGTAGATGGGTTTGGTAAAGCTTTTCTAAATTAATATATGATGTACCTTCAAACCCTAGCACTAAACTAGTTTGCTCTAACTCCTTATTAATAAAGCCGTTGCCGCCTATATATTTTGCCGGGATAAAGCTACTCTTTACTCCTTGCTTCAAAGAAGAAAATAACTGTTCCGCTATAATTACTATTTTATCATGATCAATATTACCGGCAATTGATAAATAAAGATTTTCAGCATTATAATGTTTACCTATAAAGTTAAAAAAATGCTCTTTCGTAAAAGTTGCAAGGGTTTTAGCAGTACCTAAGATCAACTTACCTAACGGTTGATCTCTATAAACTTTATTATAAAATTTTTCATATACTAGGTCATCCGGATTATCCTGATGATGAGCAATTTCCTGCATTATCACCTGATACTCCTTAGCTATTTCTTCGTCAGCAAAAATAGAATTTTGAATTATATCAGCAAGTATATTAAGTGCTTTATCACAATTTTCAGACAAGACTCGTGCATAATATACCGTATTCTCATGACCGGTATAGGCATTAAAATGTCCGCCTATAGAGTCAAACTCTTCTGCTATCTGTTTTGCCGTTCTAGTTTTTGTACCTTTAAAAGCCATATGCTCAAGAAAGTGAGATATGCCTTCCTCTTCTGCATTCTCATAACGTGCTCCAACTTTAGCAATTAAATTTATTGCTACCGAATTAACATAAGGCATATTATAGGTTAAAATTGTTAAACCATTTTTTAATTTACTAACGTTAAAATTTTCTTTCATAAGTTACTTTTATTTTCTAAATCATCATTGCGAGTAGGCGTTATTACGTGGATCGGTTTTCCGTCATTGGGAGAAGCATTACGTAGTAATGCGACGAAGCAATCTAGTAAAAAATTCTGTAAATCAAAATTTTTTTAATTATTTTTTTGGATTACCGCGTCGCTTCGCTCCTCGCAATGACGACTTGGTATCCATGCAATCATGCCTATAGTCGCTTGCAATGATGTTGTTTGATTTAAGCGATGACTCTCTTAACTTAGCAAGCCTTAGAAATCTTGCAAAAGCAAAAATTATTGAATCTACAAAACCGTCAAAACCGAATACAAAATAGCGTCTGATAAAAAACGCTTTAAAAAACCACCATATCATTTCAGTTGTTAAACGAAAATTTGAAAGCTTTTTTCCTTGCTTAACTAAATCTTTTGCTTGCTCACTAGAATAAAAATTTGCTTTAGTTACCAACTGCTCAATTGAAGTACCAGAATAATGATAAGCAGCTTCATTTAATAGATAAATTTTACCTACAAAATCAACATCTTTGTTAAATACCACCGAATCATGAGTAGTACTATTTATGGTATTTGCAAAGCTTGCAAATTTTTTATGATACAACCGAGTACATTTATTAAATGGAGCAAACATTCGTGGCTTTTGGTCATTACGATGCATTATTAACAGCTTTAGTTGATAAGCCAAATAACGATCTTGATTATGAGAGGCAAAAATATACTCTATTTCGTCTTGTAACTCTTTAGACAACTCCTCATCGGCATCAATATTAAGCACCCAATCATTTACGCAAAGGCTTTCAGCAAAAGATTTCTGCCCTACATAGCCAAGCCACAGCTTTACTATTACCTTTGCTCCTAATTTTTTAGCTATATTAACCGTATCATCAGTACTTTCATTATCGACTACTATCACCTCATCAGTAATATTTTTTACGCTGTTTATAGCTCGTGCTATCCTTGCTGCTTCATTTTTGGTAATAATAAATGCTGAGATTTTTTCCATATATCTATACTTTAAATGTCATTGCATATATTCAATGTCATTCCTGCGAAAGCAGGAATCCAAACAAAATATAAATACAGCAATTTTTTGAAATTAAAAGCTCGTTCTATCTCGCTTTATGATGGATTCCTGCTTTCGCAGGAATGACACATTGAACACTTTTCTCAAACCATGCAACAAGACCTCTTTTAGCTAGACATGACATTATTACGCTTGTAATAACAATAATTTTACCCTATCACCCTAAACACCAACTTAACTATATAAGTTAAAAGTAGCGTGGATAATAATCCGCTAAGCCATAGGATAATAAACCATTGCCACCCTTTTAGACAAGCAGTTATTTTTTTAAATTTTTTAGAAATGTTCACAGAGCCTAATATATCGGATGATAAGATGATTTGCCACGGAATATATAATAACAATAGAAAGTATAGCCAAGTATGACAGGTAGGAATATCCCCGCCCCTACCAACAGTAAAGACTGTGATTCCGGTGCTGCTGCTGCGGTTTCGAGCGTAACTTTATAAGGCACGATATATGGCCATATACTTATTGCAAGGCCTAAATATCCTAATAAGAATAACAAGATCGTATAAATAAACGGCTTTACTTCTTTTTTTTGTTTAACGGCTTTAATGAACTTGATAAATATTAAAGCCGTTACAATAGGTACAATCGATAAATAGTAAATATTAGGTACACTAAACCAACGATGATTTATGTGGTTATTTAAGAAAGGAACCCATAAGCTTACAAGCCCCATAAAAAGTGCAACGTAAAATAAAATATATAAAGCAGATTTATAAGCCCAATCTTGTGTTTTCTTTTCTGTTTTCAAAATAAGCCAAGTAGCACCCAAGAGTGCATAACCGAATATTAATGCTATCCCCGTCATAACAGAAAAGGGAGTAAGAAAATCAAAGCTCCCTCCTGCAAATTCTCGTCCTTCTATCTTTATTCCTTGGACAAACGTACCAAGCATTAAGCCTTGACAAAAAACAGCAAGCATAGAACCAAAATGAAAAGCATAATCCCAAATATAACGATGACCTATATGAGCCTTAAAACGGAATTCAAACGCTACACCACGAAATATTAGACCAAGTAACATTAATGTAATAGGAATATATAAAGCCGGCATTAATAGCGAATATGCCAACGGGAAAGCTGCAAATAAACCACCGCCGCCAAGTACTAACCAAGTTTCATTACCGTCCCAAAAAGGAGCAATAGAATTGATCATTTTATGACGGCAATCATCGGTAGGTGCAAACGGAAATAAGATTCCTACTCCTAAATCAAAACCGTCTAATAAAATATATAAACAAATAGCGGTAGCTATAAGACCACCCCAAACAAGCGGTAAATCTATATAAGGTGTAAAGTTTAACATAAATTGCCTACATTGTCATACCGCGACTTGATCGCGGTATCTTTTGAATTACATTTTTGGTAGATACCGCGATCAAGCCGCGGTATGACATAAATCACAACCGATTATCCATACCTCCGTACGTTTCTTTATTATCTATCGCTTCTATACCTTGCTTTATTAAATGCATTATATAATATATACCCGCTCCGAAAATAATCACATACACCACTACAAAAGCAATTAGAGAAATAAACACATATTTGCCGAGTACCGGTGATACCGTATCCACAGTTTTTAAAATATTATATACTATATAAGGTTGTCTACCTACCTCGGTTACAAACCAACCAGCAAGTACTGCAATAAAACCTGAAGGCGACATTAATATATACCAATATTGAAACCAATGCGTAGTATATAATCTTTTCTTCAAGTAAAGACATAACCCTGCAATACCTGTAAATACCATTAAGAAACCGATTCCTATCATAATACGGAAGCTCAAAAATACTACTGCAACTGGCGGACGCTCTTCTTTTGTCCATTCTTTTAATCCTTTCACTTCACCGTCTAAGCTATGCGTTAAAATTAAACTACTAGCATAAGGTATTTCTACAGCATATTTTGTTTTTTCTTCTGCCCCGTCAGGAAAACCGATAAGATTAAAAGCTGCTCCTTTTTCCGTATTCCAAATCCCTTCCATAGCCGAAACTTTAACCGGCTGATATTTAAGAGTATTTAAACCATGCAAATCACCGATCAATATTTGAATAGGTGCAACGATTAACGCCATTAACACCGCCATAAAAAGCATAATTTTAGCATGCTCTTTATAACGATTATTTAGTAAATAAAAGCTAGCTACGCCACCGATAACAAAAGAAGTAGTTAAATAAGCCGCCGTAATCATATGGAAAAAACGATATGGGAAAGAAGGGTTAAAGATAATTTCTAGCCAATTTAAAGGAAAAAAAAAACCATCACCTCGCAGTTCAAAACCAGCAGGCGTATGCATCCAACTACTAGCTGCAAGTATCCAAAAAGCTGAGATTACAGTACCAACGGCAACTATTAACGTAGAAATAAAATGTACTTTTTTACTGACTTTATTAAAGCCGAATAACATTATACCTAAAAAAGAAGATTCGAGGAAAAAGGCAGTAAATACTTCAAAACCGAGAAGTGGACCAAGGACATTTCCAACCTTATCTGAAAAACTCGACCAATTAGTACCGAATTGATAAGACATTACAACACCCGAAACTACTCCCATACCGAAAGTAACGGCAAAAATCTTCACCCAAAATTTGTATATTTCTTGATAAACCAGCTTTTTTGTTTTTAACCATAACCCTTCAATTACCGCTAAAAAGCTTGCAAGCCCTATAGTAAAAGCAGGAAATATTATATGAAAACTTATGGTAAAAGCAAACTGAATCCTCGATAATAATACTTGATCAAATTCCATATTTAAGCTGCTGTTTTAAGATTCAACGTCATTGCGAGAAGAAATTGAAAATTTTGACGAAGCAATCTCAGGAGTTTCTTATTATTCATGAGATTGCCACGCGGCCTACGGATGCTCGCAACGACGATTTGGTATCACACGGGCAATGCCCGCTTGCAATGACAAAAAAACCGAAGTACACAATAACATTATACAGTATTTGATTTAATCATCCACCTTTGCTATTATTAAATTCTATCTGATTAGTTTTAACAAATTTTCCTTTTTTGGAGTTCCAATTATAATGAACATTTACTATTCTTACTTCTGTAACATTAATATCACCATTGGGCAATTGAGTTACATCATACCCTTTTCGGACAGAATCCGTAATTAATAAACTTGCTTGACAAATATATTTTACATCAAAGAACGGAGAATCATCTTCCTTAGACTTTTCTCGTTCTTCTAAAAAATTATTAGAGACTTCTTTTTCTTGCATTTCTAATGATTTTAAAGTTATTTTCTGAATTTTGTAGCATTATTTAAGGTAAGAAGCAAGGCTTGTTTATTATTTTTCCATAGATTTAATATTTTTAGGTATATTTTTGCAAAATAATTAAATTAAAATATGCTCTGCAATAACACGAATTAATATATTATTTTAAAATTGAGGTACATTATCGTGATAAAATACCCTACTTTATCTAAATCAACATTTAGCTTAGGTATTTATTTTTTAAAATTCGATAACGTTAAAATTACTTTATTGACTGTAATTTGTATTTTACTCGGTATGATTCCGGCAATTGATAGTATCCTACTTCAGAAAATCATTGATTTAATAGAATCTTTCAGCGATGAGAATGCTAATAACCTTTTATCTTCCATGATTTACTGGGCAGTATTTTATGCTCTTTGGTGGGAAAGTATTAATATAGCATATCGTTCATATGATTATTTGTATCTCAAGACTATGCCCGTAATAAAAGGCAAAATACTAAATGAGCTTTATAATTATACTCAATATCATAGCCATAAATTCTTTCAGGATAATTTAGCCGGACATATTAGCAATCGTATTACCGAAACCGCAAGATCATTTGAGATGATTATTTCAATATTCGGTGAAAAAATTCTGCATAAACTTGCTATTATCGTATTTGCATTAATTGCTTTATATTCCGTACATTACGTTTTTGCTACGATATTTATTTTATGGATTACGGTTTTTTTAGGGCTTAGTGTTCTTTTCTCGGATAGAATTAATAAATACTCATTAAATTATGCTAGAAGTCAATCTTTTGTGGCCGGTAGTATCGTAGATGCAATTAGCAATATTAATGCTGTTAGAATGTTTACAGCCCATAAATTTGAACGTCAACATCTAGAAACAAGGGTAGAAAATGCCGTGGCTGATGAGCAGACTATGCAATTCTTTATGTTCAAATTGCGTTATGCTCTTGGAACTTCTTGTTCAATAATGATTTTTATAATGATTTATTATTTATCTAAACTTCGTAGCGAATTATCTATAAGCATAGGTGATTGCGTATTAGTGCTAACATTATGTATAAATGTAGCAGACGATATTTGGGATTTAACGCAAGAAATCGGTGATATGTTCGAGCAGGTCGGGGCATTTAATCAAGGCTTATCTTTAATGGCACCGCATATTATAACGGATATTGAAAACGCTACTCCTTTAGATATCAAAGAAGGGATGATCGAATTTAGAAATGTTACATTTAATTATCATCATAATAACAATCTATTTTATAATAAATCGGTATTAATACCGAGTAAACAAAAAGTAGGGCTAGTCGGATTTTCCGGTTCAGGGAAAACCACTTTTATTAGTTTGCTGACCAGGTTACATGATATAGAAGAAGGAATGATTTTAATAGATAATCAAAATATTAAAAACGTAACTCAAGAGTCTTTAAGACAAGCCATTAGCCTTATACCTCAAGAACCAGTACTTTTTCATCGTACCATTTTGGAAAATATCAGATACGGAAAAAAAGAAGCTACTCTTGAGGAGGTTATAATTGCTGCAAAAGCTGCGCATATTCATGATGTTATCGATAATCTACAGGACGGTTACGATACTATGTGCGGCGAGCGGGGGAATAACTTATCAGGCGGTCAGCGTCAAAGAATGATCATAGCAAGAGCCATCTTAAAAAATGCTCCTATTCTAATTCTTGATGAAGCAACAAGTAGCTTAGATAGCGAGACGGAAAGCCTGATTCAAGAGTCAATGGATTATTTGATGCAAAATAAAACCGTAATAGTCATTGCTCACAGATTGTCTACTTTACTCAATATGGATAGAATTCTAGTGTTTGAAAAAGGTAGCATAATCGATGACGGTAGTCACGCAGAATTACTAAAAAATAGTAAGCTATATCAAAAATTATGGAACTCCCAAGTTAAAGGGTTGATAGTGTGAAACAATTATTGTCATACCGTGGCCCCGCCAGCGTTGTGGCATAGACGCCAAATCGTCATTGCGAGGAGCGAAGCGACGTGGCAATCTTGTCAAACATCCTGAGATTGCTGTGCCAAAACTTACAATTTTTCCTCGCAATGACGACCTTTAGTATACACGCAAGCAAACCTTACGTGACATAATACTGGCCTCAACCTTTAAACTAAGTAAGTAGTTCCTCTGCTTCTCCTGTTACTTGAACTTGAAACCCGTTTTTTCAGTAAATCCAGTACAGTATTATACGTTCACTCATCATCAAATGTTATCTAACATTCAACATTACCTTTAATAATATTTGCAATTTTTACAAGGCATTGAAACTTCAAAGACAGTGCCAATTTAGCTATCTTTTCTCTTAATTTTATTAGCGGTTGTTCTATAGAATCATCCAAATCCAATTTCACTTGTTTTGAAAATGTAGTCATCTCTAATAAACTTTTAATATACTCATCCTTAGAAACATCTTTTATAACCGGCCATATTTCTGATTTCCATTGAATAAATGCTGCTAAATCTTTCTTGTCAATAGCCTTAATTCCCTTGTAATCATTCCGACGAAATGCAGATTCAAACATTAAAAGCGCTCTCAGAGGTTCATAAACTGCTTCCATATCCTTGATCATTTGACTGTTAGAATACACCACATCTGGATTAGCACCGTATTGTAAAAATACTTTTATCATATCTATTTTATGTTGCTTATCCTGCAGAGTCTGAATCCAATGATCTTTACTTAAATACGTTAACCTTTCAAATACGGTATCTTCCATATTAGCACCATAAGCAAGCAATTTAGCTACCATGGCTACATTTCTGTTTAAAACAGCTGTTTCTAAACAAGAGAAAATTTTCTCTTCCCTGTAAATTAGGATCAGCCCCATTTTCAAGTAGAAATGCTACCATATCCAAATGTCCGGCTTCTATAGATAGATACACTATATAAAGGCGGGTAATAATGCTGCTTACTAAAGTTTATATCCGCTCCTTTTTCAAGTAAAAGCTTGGCTATCTTTTTCTGATTATTCTTACACGCAAAATATAAAAGACTGCCAAAATCATGTTCTAGTGTACTTGCATAAGTATTCGGATCAACATTTTTTAGAGCTGTTAATATATTATCAACTAAATCATAATTACCTTGACTAATTGCTTTAACTATAAACTCGCCAGACATTACTGCTATACTACATGTATTGGTGTATGCCTCCTTATACGCGTAACGAATATTTATATTTGGATCTTCAATAAAAGTTTTGGATTCTTTGATAAAGTCTTCTCTCAAAAATTCATGTCTTTTTATTTTAGCACTTAATACACTTTTTTCTTCTTCAGATATTAAACTATCATTTATTACAACTTTAGCTTTAAAATAATCATCTATATTATTAAATCCCATAATTTGTTGTTCTTCTATATCTTTACCGCTGAATATCTCATCAAATTTATTCCTAATTATATCATCGGTTATTGCTATTTTTTCTGCTTGTTTCTTCATCATTTCCCCTTTGTTAATCAATTAATAATGTTTTTGTGTCATACAGAAAAAAATCATTTAGTTAATAAATAATTGATTTATTAAAAAATACTTAATAAACTAGAATCTTATATTAAATATTGTAATATACTGTTATAATCACTTCTTTAACTGCTAATATTCTATAATGAAACTATCTGATTTTGACTTTAATTTACCAAGCGAGCTTATAGCACAGTATCCATCTAGTGAACGTGATAACTCAGATTTACTAATTGCGGCTATGCCGCCTATTAAAACTAAATTCTATAACATAATAGATTACTTAAAAGAAGGGGATTTATTAGTCTTTAATAATAGCAAAGTGATAAAAGCAAAGCTACATTTGTGGAAGAATGTTACAATAAATTTGAATCAAAAATTATCGGATGATAGTTGGTCGGCCTTTGCTAAACCGACTCGAAAGCTTCATGTAGATGATGAATTTTATTTTGATAATCATAAGGTAATTATTACCGAAAAACTTGTGATGGGCGAGATTAAAGTAAAATTCGATCTTGATAATATTTCGGTATTTGAATTTTTGGACAAATACGGTGAGATGCCGCTGCCGGTTTATATTAGGAGGTCACATTCACTGTATCATACCCGTAGCACTTTATGTCATACCTTCGAAAACGGGTATCCAGAAAAATTAGATTCCTGCTTTCGCAGGAATGACATTAAAGATAAGGACAATGACATAGTGTATGACAACGAACGCTATCAAACAATTTACAGTCAAATAGAAGGTTCAGTTGCAGCACCGACTGCAGGGTTGCACTTTACAAAGGATATACTTGATAAACTCAAAACAAAAGGCATACATACTGCATTTTTAACATTACATGTAGGAGCGGGAACTTTTTTACCTGTAAAAACCGAAAATATTCATGAGCATAAAATGTACACCGAATATTGCTCTATTACTCCTGAAACTGCTGAAATCATTAACAAAGCAAAGCAAGAAAGGAGGCGTATTATCGCAGTCGGCACTACAACACTTAGAACAGTCGAGAGTTCTTACAATAACGGCATCGTAAAAGCAGGTAGCTTTGAAACCGATATCTTCATAACACCGGGTTTTAAATTTCAAACAGCAGATATGCTACTTACTAATTTCCATTTCCCTAAATCTACTTTATTTATGCTTATATGTGCTTTTGCCGGCTTTAAAGAGATGCATGAATTATATAAATATGCTATAAAAGAAAAAATGCGTTTTTTCAGCTATGGCGATGCAACACTTTTGTATAGGAAATGATAATCACAATCATCATTACGAGCAACTAAAAGGATGGTGCAATCTAGAGAAAATAACAAAAAATGTTAAAGGTTAGCATTTTTAACTGGATTCCGTGGTCAAGCCACGGTATGACAGAGGTGAAATTGATCCACACAACAAACTCTTCCTGCTTTTAGCTAAGAACGACATTTTAGAAAAAATATATAACAAATTAGAGCAAAAATATTTTGGATGATTAAATCCGCTACTTCATTAATACTAGATTCAAAACAAGCTGCTTTACTAGAAGCATTAAAACAGCTGGCAGCAGAACTTAATAAACCTAAAAGTTTATTCAAATTCTTTAATCAAAACAACTTAAAAAGCGGAATTTATTTATACGGTCCGGTGGGCAGCGGTAAAACTATGCTCATGAATTCTTTTTTTGAAGAATTAGCTACATCTAAAATAATGATACACTATCAGAACTTTATGCAAGAAGTACATAAATCTATGCATAAATTACAGACAGAAAATCAAAAAGATATCATCCCTAAAATTGCCAAAGATTATGCTAAACAAACTAGAGTACTTGGAATAGATGAATTTGAAATTAAAGACATTACCGATGCAATGATAATCGGTAGATTATTTAATGAATTAATAAAGCAAAATATTTTTATTTTTATAACCTCTAACACGGGTCCCAATAATCTTTACAAAAACGGATTACAACGAGAATCTTTCTTACCTTTTATAAAGATAATCAATAATACATTTTATGTTAAATATCTAGATAATCACCATGATTATCGATTTGATAAAGCTTTAGGAGTTAAAGGAGAAAGGATAATTTATCCCTTAACTTTAGAACACCAAAACAAACTTGAAAAAATTATCACGGAGATTAGTGATAATAAACTTGTTTCTCAAAATATACAGGTTCTAGGTAGAGAAATATCTTTTCAAAAAGTGCATAAACGAATATTAGTAACAGATTATAATGAATTATTTACAAGAGACTTAAGCTATATCGATTATGTTAATATTTGTCAAAATTTCAACGTTATCATAGTGAAGAATGTTCATACTATCGATGCTAACGATACAAATACAGCCGTTAGATTTATCAACTTTATCGATAATGCCTATTTCTATAAAATCCTTTTATTTATGAGCTTAGAAGATAAGCCGAGTAAAATATATCAAGGTTCAGCACGAGCCGCAGAATTCAAACGCACTATTTCAAGACTAAATGGAATGAATAGCGAATCTTATGTATTAAACAATGATTTTAAGAATTAACTTCCTTAAGAACTTGAAATATGAATATTATTCTTTCAAAATCTTATCAATTTTCGCTAAAAAAGCTCTTTAATTACCAATTAAAATTTATTTACAGATAGGTTAAGAAATTTAATAAATTCATCAATATTGATCTTTATATCGTCTTCTAAATGCTCTTTTGTTGTCTGATCATAAAAAGGATAATAATCACATGACATATAATTTGCCATTCTTTTATAAAAACTTCTAGAGTGAGTTGTACCGTGATTAATCTCTACTACTTCGCATTTTGGCCGCAAAAATAAGGTTAGCAAATCCTGATCCGTGCGGTCCAACTATTATTTTTGCTTTATTAAAAAGCTGGGCCTGTTCATACGGGGAGGATAGCTCTAGATATATTACCTTAAAACCGAGCCTCTAAATTTTTTCTATTAATTACTCTTCATTAACTATTTTTCGGGTAGAAGCGTATTTACGAGAAATAGATATTTTATCGTATGTTTTACTATTATCTTTAATAAAAATATTTCTTAAATCTTTTTTTAACCATAAAGGCAAAGGCGTACCTTTTACCGGAATAAACGGTACAAATGGAACAATTAGTCTAGCAGCTTGAATGATAATCACTATTTACTACAAAAAGCTTATCTTCCGGTATATTTAAATAATTTAATACTATTTCTAATAACTTAATTTGCCATGAATATTTTAAATTATTAATATAGATACGGTCATATTCAAGATCCAATTCTTTTAATATAATTAATCTAGGCAAAATTTGTAGCAACCAATGATACCAATTTTTAGAACCAGAAGATGAAATTATTGCTAATTTTCCATTAAAATATAAAGGATTTTCTGTATTAATATCTCGTTTCTTATTTAATAAACTATGTTGATCACCTAAGCTTGTTTGAGTATCTTGTAGAATATAACCTTTGTGAGTTAAAATTCCACCTTCATTAATTACTGTGCCATTTGGTAACTCTCAAATAAATTGATGTTTATTTTTTAATGCATAAGCATTACTAATATAAAAGAAGATAAGAATTATGAATATAAAACATCTCATCAAGAGAAAAAAAGATAATTAAAAATTTGCATTGCAAGCTTGGCAGCGACCTACTCTCCCATGCCTTATGACATAGTACCATTAGCGCTATGAGGTTTCACGTTCGAGTTCGGGATGGGATCGTGTGTTTCACTCATGCTATAACCACCAAGCTAGCAATACAAACTTTTAACAAGATAGATTTGTATTATAGTTTGCTGTTAATGTTGCTGCATGACTAAACTTGTCACTCCTACGGAAGCAGGAATCCAAATATTATAAATTTTTCTAGATACTGTGGTCAAGCTACGGTATGACATATTAGCTGTGCAACAACATTTTTATTCATTGATAAAGCTAATTTAACCTGATAACTTTGTGAGTTGATACTTACATATTTATAGAATTAACACTATATGCATATGTAATCCCACAGCAAAGTAAATCAATCGAGCTATTAGTATCGGTTAGCTACACACATTACTGTGCTTCCACACCCGACCTATCAACGTGGTGGTCTTCCACGGCTCTAATGGGGAAGTCTAGTTTTGAGGTGGGTTTCCTGCTTAGATGCATTCAGCGGTTATCCCTTCCGTACTTAGCTACCCAGCTGTGCCGTTGGCACGACAACTGGTCCACCAGGGGTACGTCCACCTCGGTCCTCTCGTACTAAAGGCAGATCCTCTCAAACTTCCTACACCCACGGCAGATAGGGACCGAACTGTCTCACGACGTTCTAAACCCAGCTCACGTACCACTTTAATCGGCGAACAGCCGAACCCTTGGGACCTTCTCCAGCCCCAGGATGTGATGAGCCGACATCGAGGTGCCAAACGATTTCGTCGCTATGGACGCTTGGAAATCATCAGCCTGTTATCCCCGGAGTACCTTTTATTCGTTGAGCGATGGCCCTTCCACTCGGGACCACCGGATCACTATGACCGACTTTCGTCTCTGCTCGTCTTGTCAGACTCGCAGTCAGGCTAGCTTATGCCATTGCACTCTAAAAGTTGATTTCCGACCAACCTGAGCTAACCATCGTGCGCCTCCGTTACTCTTTGGGAGGCGACCGCCCCAGTCAAACTACCCACCATGCATTGTCTCGGATCCTGATTCAAGGATCTCGGTTAGATATCAAAAACCAAAAGGGTGGTATCTCAAGGGTGACTCCACAAAGGCTGACGCCTTCGCTTCGTAGTCTCCCACCTATCCTGCACATCTAATTCCTAACACCAGTGCAAAGCTATAGTAAAGGTTCACGGGGTCTTTCCGTCTGACCGCGGGAACTCCGCATCTTCACGGAGAATTCAATTTCGCTGAGTCGATACTGGAGACAGTGGGGAAATCGTTACGCCATTCGTGCGGGTCGGAACTTACCCGACAAGGAATTTCGCTACCTTAGGACCGTCATAGTTACGGCCGCCGTTCACTGGGACTTCAATTCAGAGCTTGCACCCCTCCTTTTAATCTTCCAGCACTGGGCAGGCGTCAGACCCTATACGTCGTCTATTGACTTTGCAGAGCCCTGTGTTTTTAATAAACAGTCGCTACCCCCTAGCTTGTGCCACCTGCACATGGTTGCCCATACACAGGTCATCTTTCTTCCGAAGTTACAGATGCAATTTGCCTAGTTCCTTCAACATCGTTCTCTCAAGCGCCTTGGTATACTCTACCTGTCCACCTGTGTCGGTTTCGGGTACGGTCTATAATGAAGGGGTTATTTCCTGGAAAATACCCACTGCACAATCAATCCAATAAGACTGTACAATTTACTACTTTCGTCACATCCTTCAGGTTCAGGAATATTAACCTGATTCCCATCGACTACGCCTTTCAGCCTCATCTTAGGGGCCGACTAACCTTGCGCAGATTAACTTTACGCAAGAACCCTTGGACTTTCGGCGAGAATGTTTCTCACATTCTTTATCGCTACTTATGTCAGCATTCTCACTTCCGATACCTCCAGCAAACCTTACGGTTTACCTTCACAGGCTTACGGAACGCTCCGCTACCACTTGCACTTAGTGCAAATCCGTATCTTCGGTACATGACTTGAGCCCCGTTACATTGTTGGCGCAAGAAAACTTATTTAGACTAGTGAGCTATTACGCTTTCTTTAAATGATGGCTGCTTCTAAGCCAACATCCTAGTTGTTTTGGTCTTCTCACATCCTTTAAACACTTAGTCATGATTTAGGGACCTTAGATGGCGGTCTGGGCTTTTTCCCTCTCGACTATGGACCTTAGCACCCATAGTCTGTCTGCTATGCTGTACCCGCCGACATTCGGAGTTTGATTGAGTTTGGTAAGTCTGTGGGACCCCCTAGCTCATTCAGTGCTCTACCTTCGACGGTAATCGCTATAACGCTCTACCTAAATAGATTTCGCGGAGAACCAGCTATATCCGAGTTTGATTGGCCTTTCACCCCTAACCACAGCTCATCCCCTACTTTTTCAACAGTAGTGGGTTCGGTCCTTCAGCGGATTTTACTCCACTTTCAACCTGGCCATGGCTAGATCACCCGGTTTCGGGTCTAATTCATCTAACTAAACGCCCTATTCAGACTCGCTTTCGCTACGCCTACACCTCACGGCTTAAGCTTGCTAGATAAACTAAGTCGCTGACCCATTATACAAAAGGTACGCCGTCACAAGACATATAAATACGCTTGCTCCGACTGCTTGTAAGCATTTGGTTTCAGATACTATTTCACTCCCCTTGTCGGGGTACTTTTCACCTTTCCCTCACGGTACTTGTTCACTATCGGTCACTAGAGAGTACTTAGGCTTAGAGGGTGGTCCCCCTATGTTCAAACAGGATTTCACGTGTCCCGCCTTACTCAAGGACTTCAAACTTTTTACCTATACGGGACTATCACCCTCTATGGTCAACCTTTCCATGTTATTTTAGTTATTTTTTTGAAGCCACTGGCCTAGTCCGCGTTCGCTCGTCACTACTAACGGAGTCTCGGTTGATGTCCTTTCCTCCAGCTACTTAGATATTTCAGTTCGCTGGGTTTGCCTTATATAGCTATGTATTCACTATACAATACCTAATAAATTAGGTAGGTTTCCCCATTCGGAAATCTTCGGATCAAAGTTTATTCGCAACTCCCCGAAGCTTATCGCAGCGTATTACGTCCTTCATCGCCTTCTAGTGCCAAGGCATCCACCAAATGCTCTTATTATACTTACTTAACGCTTCTAACTTGAGATTACACGATGCATACAGAATTAATTTCACAATTATTTTCAGTATCTACTCACGATATAAATTTTTATTATTTCGGTGTACTTAGTTTTTAGCTTTATCAACTTTTTAAACAGCTACAAAGTTTTACGCTTCAAACTTTGTGTGATGATTTTATATATATATTTTTAAAGCTTGTCAAACACTAATTTCAAATAATTTTAATTTTATTGCTTATGAGGGGCTTAAAGTTATTTTAACCTCTTTTTAAAGTAGGATTTGTTGGCTTTTTGTTTAGATTTGCGGTCCCTAATTTTGTATCTACCTTACCGCCTAAATCTTCAAAAAAGAATCTGCCTTTTTGTAAAACATGATTTACTGCTTTCATTTCTCCTTCTCTGTTTATCAAACCGCTTTGAGTTTTAACAAACAATCATTTACCATCTTTTCTAAAGACTAGATTTTCATCAATTTCAAAATCTTTAGTTATACTTAAATTACCGTTCTTATCAAAATTACCTAAAATATTTTTCTGTAAATCAGCAAATTCGGCATGAGCGTATCATTTTGAAATTTCTTTTATTTGCTTTGGATCGCTTATATATTCACCTGCTTTGTTAACAAAGCTGCTAATTTCATATTGAGATGTTTTACCGTGCGGAGTTTTTTTGACAAGAAATTGAGTTTCCGTAAGTAGCTTAGTTCGATCCTCTACTTCATCATCTACTATATTAATTACTTTCCTTTTTACAGAATAAATATCACTATTCTTTTCAAGCTTTAAGATAAACTCCTTAACGTCTAAATTATCATTAAACCTAACCTCTTTTTTATCTTTACTCATAATTAATACTCTTATTTTAATATTGTAGCTTTTAAAATATTTGTACCACGTAAAAATTCTTCTACATTCAAAGCTTTTTTACTCTCTTGCTGAAGTTTTTTCACTTGCAATATACCGCTTCCACAAGCTATTTCCAGCTTATCGCTAATAACGGTGCCGGCAGTAAAGTGATGATGCGTATTTAAATATTCTGCTTCAAAGATTTTAATTACTTTATCATTATAACTAAAATATGCTCCGGGCCAGGGATTCATGCCCCTTATTTTACAATCTATTTTATATGCGGATTCATGCCAATTAATTTTTCCTTCTTCTTTAGTTAATTTATGAGCATACGTAACGCCCTCACTTGACTGTTTTATCGGTACTATATTATCAATATTTGCAAGTGTTTTTATTAGTAATGCAGCTCCTAAATTAGCACATTTATTGTGCAATTCCTCCAATGTTGTTCTTCTTTCTAAATCAAAATCTTCTTTCATCAATATATCACCTGTATCAAGCCCTGTATCCATACGCATAATACATACACTACTTTTCCGGTCACCCTCTATAATAGTACGCTGCAGCGGTGCTGCTCCTCGATGACGAGGCAAATCGGATGGATGGATATTAAGACAGCCGTATTTTTTAGCCTCTAATATAGCTTTCGGCACAATAAAACCATACGCAATAACAACTATAATATCCGCATTAATCTCATTAATTAGATTTACTATGTCATCATTACGAAGTATAGAGGGAGTATAAACAGGAATTTGATGTTCAAATGCTAACTGATGTATGGGGGATTTAGCCAAGTTAAGTCCTCTGCCCTTAGCTTTAGGTTGCTGGGTAAAAATAACTTTAACTTCATGATGCATTATAAGTTTTTTAAGAGCGGGAACTGCAAATTCAGGCGTTCCCATAAAGATTACTTTCACACTATATTATTTTTAAGTTTCTTGAGCTTACGAAGCACCACATCTCGTTTTAAATTACTTAAATAATCAACGATGAGCTTACCTTCTAAATGATCATACTCATGCTGGATAACTCTTGCAAGCCAATCATTTGCTTTAAGCTCTTGCGATTTACCATGATAGTCTAAATACCTAATCTTTATAGATTCCGGTCTTGCCACCTTAATACGTTGCTCCGGTACTGAGATACAACCTTCATTAGCCGTAATTAGCTCTTCTGATTTTTCTATTATTTCAGGATTCACTATAAAAAGCGGATAAAAATCTTTTGGTCTTTCTACCGAATCATGATCTTTTATATCAATTACTAAAATACGTTTCAATACCCCTACTTGTACTGCTGCGAGTCCTGCACCGTCTTCATGGTACATAGTTTTAAGCATATCATCCATAAATGTTCGTGTTTGATCTGTAAACTCTAAAACCGGTTGAGATTTCTGCTTTAACCTACCATCAGGTGCTGTTACTATCGGTAATATTGACATAAAATCTTAATATTTTATTTTTATGTACCATAAAACCATCAAAATGTCAAGAAAGAAAACCTGCCTAATTCCGGCAATAGTTGTATAATAAACTCACCTATTTGCAATAATTTGTCGAATTAATAACATTTAGTAACAAATAATAGCAAATATCAGATAACATGTTAATAAATAAGGCTTGCATAAAATTAAGGAGGAATAGCAATGCATTGGGGTTATATTGAAGAAATTGCCGAACAACTCGAAGAATATTGTAGCGATCAGTATAATGAAAAAAAAATTTCATTATTAAAGCTAGAGCAACTGATTAGAGATTTAAAGGACTTTGAAGATGACGAGCAAAAAGTCGAAGAAGTTACATTAGAAGAAATTTTAGACAAATGGGAAGAATTACGCGAAGAAATTAGAGAAATCGATTAAGTAGCTTTTGAGTTATTGTCAGGCATTTATAAATTAACTTTATAAAAATATATTATAATCAATAAAAATATAGCAACTCCCTGAAAAAAAACCCTTAAAATCATTAACTTTGAACTAAATCTCTTATCAAACTTTCCTCCGATAGCCATCGACACTACCCCTATAATAAGAACCGCAACGGTTAAACCAATCGCAATAAATAACCACATCATAATTTATTACTCAATATATAGTTTCCTACATAAAGATTATATGCTTTTTCTCTTTTAAATCAATTATCTAATTAATATTTAAGATTTATAGATAATTCAACAATTACTTTAAAAGAAAAAGATATATTAGGTTCTTTCGTTCTTATTAATTTCCGCTTAAAAATATCTAAAAATACGAATAATTTAATTTTCTGCACGCAAGAACCTAGAGTATTTTGAGAAACCTAATCTCAGCTTTCTGAGTTACACTATATATATTATCTATCAGTTTAACAAAAGCACCATTTCCTAAAACATTAGCACAAGTGATTACAGGATCAAACAAGATATAAAGAGCTGTCATCAGATACATCATATTAGTATTAAAACCTAGATATTGTTTAAGTATAGGGAGCATTACAATAATTCCACCACCTGGTATAACTGCTACTGAAAATTTTGCCAATACAAAATAAAAAGTAAAAATAAGATAATTAAATAAAGTAGGTTCAGCTAATCCATAACTTTTTAGTATAGCATAAGCCAAAATCGGTATAGCGCAACAATCGCCAACAAGATAAATATGTACTGTTATTGGTACAACAGTACGAGCAAGTGCTTTATTATTTGTATTATTTTCCGCTCCTTATACTAAGTGGCATATAACACTAGACATTGCACTAAAGCCAATTAGATTTAATAGATAGACTTATTGAATATAATAACCTTTTTACTTCTAAACTCATTAGTGGGTTGAATAATATGATAACTATGATAATAGCCATTAAAATAAGTGGCATTTTACGAAACATAAAACTTACCTAATAATAATTAGTTAATTTAAAGGGGTGGATATAATTAAAAGAAAGATATAGAGATACTGTTACCGGCTTGCACCGGTTGTAGTAGTAAAGAAAGACTGGAAAGTTAATATTTGCATATTCATAAATTCAATATACAGTTGTTATAGAGAGAAAAATTAGTGTTGCAATAAATTTTCTAGAAGTTCTTTAGGAGGTATTGCTAATTAAAAGCAGAGTAGTTAATAAATTAACGTCATTGCGAGAAAAATTACAGAGTAATTTGACGAAACAATCGCAGAAATTTATTGTTATTTCCTAAGATTTCCTATAGTACCGGACATTTTTTAAAAAATCCTTGATGTTATCCTGGCGAAAGCAGGACGGCATTGTTGCGTGGCTCAGTTTTTCCAGTGTTATCCCGTAGCTTGACCACGGGATCTATCAAAACAATAAAAATACTAGTATTTTGAACTGGATACCGCGATCAAGTCGCGGTATGACACTGAAAAACTTGGAGTATTTTTGCAAAAACAACATAACCTTCTCACTTAACAACTACTACCCCTCTTCAGATTGTTCTAATCCCTCTTCCTCTAACTCACTACCTTCTTCGCTTTCAGAAGTTTCAGCAATTAAAGAGACAGATACGACTTTTTCACCGTCATCTAGCTTAAATAGGATTACGCCGCTAGTGTTACGTCCCGTAATACGCACTGACTCAAGTTTACAGCGAATTAACTTACCGCTATTGGTAATCAGCATTAGCTCATCATCCATTTTAACCGGCATAACACCGACGACTAAACCGGTTTTGTCGTTAATATCCATATTGATTATACCGCTACCGCCTCGATCGGTAATTCTATAGCCATATGCCGAGCTTCTTTTACCGAAACCGTTCTCTGTAACTGTTAAGATGAATTCTTCGGAATTTGCCATTTCTAAAATAGAATCTGTAGTCAAAGTTACACCTAACTCTTCGAGGTAAAACTCCTCACCTTTAGCAATCTCAAGCCTTTTTTCCCATGGCACTGTTAAATAAGCATCTCTATCCTCTTTTGTACTGCTAATGCCTTTAAGCACGGTCATAGAAATTACGGAATCCTCCTTAGCAAGTTTCATACCTCGTACCCCGTCGGAAATACGGCTCTTAATAACACGCAGCGATTCAACAGGGAATCTTAAAGCTTTTCCGGCTTTAGTGGCAAGTAAAATATGCTCGTCTTCTTTACATGGTTTTACGTCTATTAATTTATCATCCTCATCAAGCCTAATAGCAATTTTACCGCTCGACTGAATCTTTTTGAAATCTAATAAATCGCTTCTTCTGATATTACCCTTGGCAGTTGCGAACATAATGTTTAAATTATCCCATTCATCCTGATTTTCAGGTAGCGGCATAATATTCGTAATATGCTCATTTTCTTTCAGCGGTAATATATTAACCATCGGTCTTCCTTTACCTTGCCGATTACTTAAAGGTAATTTATACAGTTTTAAACTATAAACCTGACCGATATTTGAGAAGAACAACATCGGAGTATGAGTACTACCGACAAAAACTCGCGTGGTAATATCTTCATCACGCATTGAAAGCCCGGATCTGCCTTTACCGCCTCGTTTTTGTGAACGATAGCTACTTAGAGGTACACGCTTGATATACCCACCAAGCGTTACGGTTACTACCATTTCTTCACGTTGAATTAAATCTTCTATATCTTGATCAAACTCACCGAATTCAATTGAAGTAAGACGAGGAGTCGCAAACTCTTCTTTAACTTTAATTAGCTCTTCTTTTAAAATTTCAAGTAATCTTGTACGAGACCCGAGGATATTAAGATATTCGGTGATCTCCGTAGCGAGGTTCTTTAACTCCTCTTCAAGCTTGTTTTTCTCCATAGCGGTTAGACGTTGTAGTCTCATTTCTAAGATTGCCTTAGCTTGCACCTCAGTAAAACTACATGTGTCTTGCTCATTTAACATTGCTTTATCATCAACCAGCTTTACAAGAGGTAGGATATTTAATGCTTCCCAGCTGCGTGCCATTAATTCTTGTTTAGCTGCATTCGGGTCATTTGCAGCTTTAATAATACGTATTATTTCATCGATATTACTAATGGCAATAGTTAGTCCTAGTAAAATATGTGCTCTATCTCTTGCTTTATTTAGTAAATATATAGTACGGTTAGTAATTACCACTTCTCTAAAACTAACGAAAGCCGCAATTACTTCTTTCAAATTCATCACTTTCGGTAGCCCGTCTTTAAGAGCAAGCATAATAACACCGAAGCTAGTTTGTAGCTGCGTACATGCGTATATTTGATTTAAGACTACTTCCGCAACTACGTCTTTCTTTAACTCAATAAAAATCCTTACACCGTTTTTATTCGATTCGTCACGTAAATCACTTATACCTTCTATTCGCTTTTCCTTAACCATTTCAGCAATTTTCTCAACGAGCCTTGCCTTATTTACCGTATACGGTATTTCGGTAATAATAATTGCTTGCCGGCTATTACCGATATTCTCAATCTCGGCTCGACCTCGCATAATGATATTACCTCTACCGGTAAGATATGCCGATCTAATACCGCTAATGCCTAAAATCATTGAACCTGTAGGAAAATCCGGTCCTTTAACAACTTCGAGTAAATCTAATATTTCTATATCATTATTATCTATATATAAACAGCACGCATCGATAACCTCACCAAGATTATGAGGCGGGATATTAGTTGCCATACCAACCGCAATACCTCCGCTACCGTTAACCAATAAATTTGGAAACATTGCAGGAAGTACGGAAGGCTCTTCTTCAGAACCGTCATAATTAGGGTTAAAGCTGACAGTCTCTTTATCGATATCCTCTACGAGCTTATGCGAAACTTTGGCCATTCGAGATTCGGTATATCTCATCGCTGCCGCTGCATCACCATCCATCGAGCCAAAATTACCTTGCCCGTCGACAAGCGGCAGACGCAAGGAAAAAGCTTGTGCCATACGTACTAACGAATCGTAAATAGCACTATCACCGTGCGGATGGTATTTACCCATCACGTCACCGACTATTCTTGCGGATTTTCTATAAGGTTTGCTAGCATGATTACCAACTTCATGCATGGAATAGATAATTCGGCGATGTACCGGCTTTAAGCCGTCCCGAACATCCGGTATAGCTCTACTTACTATAACGCTCATAGCATAATCAAGATAAGATACTTTCATCTCATCTTCGATATTGACCGGTACTAAATTAGAAGAATATTTATCAGTCACGATTACTTAGCCTTAAATTTAATAAATTATATTAATTATAGAGACATAATAAATTTCTTTCAAGGATTGCTTGTATTTATAATTGTGGCATTGTTTCTAAGCTACCGATGTCATTCCTGCGAAAACAGGAATCTAGTTTTTTAAGCAAATTATATACTAAATTTTTATGTAATTTTCTTTATTTATCATTTTTTACTGGATTCCCGCCTACGCAGGAAGGCACTGTTGCGTGGATCAATTTTACCTCTGTCATCCCGTGGCTTGACCAGGAGATCCAGTTAAAAAACTAAAATTATTAGTATTGTTTATTGTTTTTATGGACCCCGTGGTCAAGCCACGGGGTGACACAGTGGATTTTACCGGTCCACACAACAATGCCTGTTTGCAGTGACGACTTAGGTATCTATGCAACAAGCTCTTTAGTTACTTGCAATGACGACATCAACCGTTTCTAGGCAATGACATAATCGTAAGAGTTAACAAACATATTAGAATTATTTTATACTTTCTAAATATACTGAACGTTGCTCTATTCTTTTTATATCATCTAATGTTACCAGTTCTTCTAACCTTTGTTTAAACTTAGCTTTTAGTTTTTCTAAATCTTTATTTTTCTTAGAAATCGGTAATATTTTAGATAATAATTTATTATTTTGTTGAGCATGTAATTACTCCCATGATTAAACTTAAATTGCTCAAGTTTCAACCACCAAAGATTTGAACCTTGGGTGGTTGGAGCGTTCAAAGAACCGTCACAGAACAGTTATAATAGCTTTTAGATTTAAAGTTTACACCTTAAACCTTGGACATAGCTACTATCACCCCAACCATGACAAAGTTGAGGAGCATTTTTAAATGGATAATGCTAACCATCTGTGATAAATGACTTCTACACCCAAGAATAACATTACTGCTATTCTTGCGGAAGGTTTTAATTAATTTTTTAAAAAAGTCAATTAGCTATCTATACAACAAGACTTGTATTATTGTATTAAGTTAAACTAACAAACCTCTATAAGGCTATGGTGGGAATCACCAATCAATATCCCGAAACCTTCCCCTGCGTTATCATTATGATCAAAATGATTGTAATTAAAATCATTTTTAGGACAACACAATTTGAATCTAATATCTTTAATACGAATTGTATCTACATAACTTGATTTAGTATCATATATCCATAAAACTTTTGCTCCATTCCAAACAACTTGTTTCTCATCCGACAACTTTATGGCTTTATAATTTTTAACTTTTAATCTATTAATTATAGTAGGAGTCAAAGCATCTGTAATAATTTGAGGTCCAGCTCTAAGTGAAATCCTTGCCTCATCACTTGAAAAAGGAACGGTACCTATATCGGTATACGAAGTATCAGTCGAAGTAAATATTACATTACCATATCTGTTTATTACTAGTCTTAAATCAACTGTGGGGTTTGTAACAGGAAGTCCATTCACCGGAAAAGCTATTGCCCCATTTAAAATACCGAAAGGATTACCAAATGTAATGGTATCGCCATTTATTATCAAACTATTCGGACTATTCCATGCTCCTAGATTCTCTATTCCAGCAGCATTATGTATTGCTGTATTTTCCAGCATAATCATTACCTCATTTTCTATTAAAAAACCATTATACATAAAATTATAAATAAGCAATTAGAGTATTAATAAATTAATATCTCACTTACTTATTATTGCGAGTGGCTAAAAATTTTGTTGCATGGGTTCGCTTTATGTCATTCCCGCGAAAGCGTTGTTGCGTGGATACCGATATCATTCCTGCGAAAGCAGGAATCTAGCATAAAGCGAGATAAATCGAGCTTTTAATTTCAAAAATTTGCTGTATTTTATACTTTTTTTTTCTGGATTCCAGCTTCCCCGGGAATGACATCGAACCGGTTTTACCACACCACTTAATAAAGCTTGTAGGTGATATAATGATAAATTTTAAGAATGTTCTTCTTCCTGCTGTTTATACCAAAGTTCAGCGTAATAGCCTTTGTACCGGAGTAAGGTTTTATGGTTACCTCGTTCAACTATATAGCCGTTATCTAAAACAATAATCTCGTCTGCATCGATAATAGTTGATAGTCTATGAGCAATGATAAGAGTAGTATGGTGGGCTGAGATCTCTTTAAGACTTGCTTGAATTAGCTTTTCGGTTTTAGTATCAAGCGAACTTATTGCCTAATCAAAAACATATATTGACGGATTTTTGAGTAACGTTCTTGCGATTGCAATATGCTGTTTTTCACCGCCCGAAAGCTTCAAACCTCTCTCGCCTACCTGCGTCTCATAACCTTCGGGTAACGTGCTAATCAACTCATGAATATGCGCATTTTTTGAGGCTGCTATAACTTCGTCATAGCTTGCTGCATTATTACCGTATGCGATGTTGTAATATATCGTATCATTAAACAATACCGTATCTTGCGGGATCATTCCTATAGATTTACGTAGCGTTCGTTGCGTGACTTCTCGTATATCTTGATTATCTATAGTAATGCTACCGCTGTTGATATAGTAAAATCTGAATAACAAGCGTGATATCGTCGATTTACCTGCACCGCTACTACCGACTACTGCGAGTGTTCTACCGCTCTTAATCATAAAGCTTATATTATGCAAAATCGGACGTTCCTGATTATAAGCGAAGATAACATTCTCGAAACTAACTTCACCTTCTGAGAGCATTAGCTCCTGAGCATCTACTGAATCTTGTACTTCTGCCGGTATATCTAACAGCTTAAACATATCTTCCATGCTGATTAAAGCACTTTTAATCTCTCTATAAGCAAAGCCGAGCATTGAAAGCGGAATTGATAACTGGAACAGGTAAGTATTCACCATAATTAAATCGCCGACGGTCATTATTATTCTGATGAACAGCATTTACCGAAAGTATCATTAAATCCACAAGACCAAGCGAGATAATAACATCCTGCCCTATATTTAAAATCGATAGACTGTTAGTGGTTTTAGTTGAAGCTTTTTCATACATTTGCATTGCTGCATCAAATTTCTGTGCCTCATATTCTTCATTTCCGAAATACTGGACAGTCTCAAAATGCAGTCAACTATCGATCGCTCTATTATTGGCTGTGTTGTCGCTTTGGTTCATTTCTCGTGCAAAAGCAATTCGCCAAGTACTGATTTTAAAAGTAAACTATCATGGTTATTAAGATAGTCATGGCAAACCAAATACCATACACATACCACAACATCCCGCTTACAAGTATTATTTCTACACTTGTTGGAACGATATTAAATAACGAAAACCTTAGCACCGTTTCAAGACCTTTAGTACCCCGCTCTATTGGCCTACTTAAGCTCCATGTTTTTCTAGTAATGGAAAACGCATACTTAAATTATGCATGTGCTTAAAGACATTTAGAGCAACTAAGCGGGTTGCTTGATGCCCCACTTTTGAGAAAATAATATTTCGTAATTCACTGAAAATTTGGACAAGTATTTTTGTTCCACCATATGCAACAATAATACCGATAATAACCAAAAGAGCAAAATTTTTATTTAGACCATCTATTATATATTTATAAACAATCGGAACGAAAATATTTATTACTTTAGCTATGACTAGACAGATAAGAGAGGTAACAATACGTAGGCGTATATCAAAACCTTTCGACCATAAATAGGGCAGAAGTAGATAGAATGAATTTTTGTAGTTGTTGTGGTTAGGCATTGTTATTCAGTGTCATACCGCAACTTGATCGCGGTATCCAAAAATTTACTTTAAAAATTCTTCGTATAAATCCTTCCAATCAGAATTACTAGAATTAATTAAATCTAACTTCCATTTTTTATATTCTTTTAAACGTTTTTCACGACCAATTGCAAGGTTTATATCATTAAACTGCTCAAAATAAACTAATTTATCTATATCGTATTTTATGGTAAAACCTTTTGTGAACTTCTGTTTATGTTGCCAAATACGCTTTATACTATTAGAAGTAACACCAACATACAACGTACCATTACATTTATTAGAAAGTATATAAACGTAATATTCTTTCATTTTATAACACAAGTTGCTTGTATATTTTTTTGGATCCCGCGATTAAGTCGCGGGATGACATTTTAAATACTCTTCTTCGGTTGCCTTTCCAGCAACTTATCTAGCCTTCCCTCTTTTTCAAGATTAAACAAATCATCACACCCACCAACATGCATATTATCTATAAATATCTGTGGGACAGTTCTTTGACCACCGGATTTCTTAATAAATTTTTCTTTCTCTGCCTGAGTAAAATTACTTACTTCAATTTCCTCATAAGCAACATTTTTCTCATCAAGCAATGCTTTAGCTTTTATGCAATAAGGACAACTCGCGAGAGTATAAATAATAATTGTGTGTAATATAGCTTTATTCATAATGTTATATTTTTTTGTTAGATTTTAATATATTATCTTAAACTATAGTTTTTAAAGCAAGTAAAAATGCATGAATCATTTTTCTATTATCTCAGAATATAAACCGGCAGGCGATCAACCAAAAGCAATAGATGAAATTATAGCAGGGTTAAATAGTAAAAAACGCTCACAAATGTTGCTTGGTATTACGGGGTCGGGCAAAACTTTTACTATGGCAAATATTATAGAGAGAACTAATCGCCCTACTCTGATAATGGCACATAATAAAACTTTAGCTGCTCAAATTTATTCAGAAATGAAGTCGATTTTTCCAAAGAACGCCGTTGAGTATTTTGTCTCATATTATGATTACTACCAACCCGAAGCTTATATAGCACGCACCGATACTTTTATCGAAAAAGATTCATTAATTAATGCACAAATTGATTTAATGCGTCATTCTGCTACAAGATCGTTATTAGAGCGTCGTGATGTTATAGTAGTTTCTTCCGTTTCCTGTATTTACGGGCTTGGCTCTCCTGATCTATATTACCAAATGACCGTTAATCTAGAACCTGGTAAAAGCTACCCTCGTGATAAACTACTAAATGATTTGATAAATCTACAATATGAACGTAACGATATAGGGTTTGAGCGTGGCTGCTTTAGGGTTAAAGGCGACAACATTGATATTTTCCCCTCACATTATAGCGATAAAGCTTGGCGTTTATCGTTTTTCGGTAATGAACTCGAATATATCCACGAATTTGACCCCCTAACAGGTGCAAAACTTGCTAAGCTTGATAAAGCTATAGTCTTTGGTAATTCACACTTTGTGATGCCACAAGAGACGGTCAATAGTGCCATATCAGGTATTGAGGAAGAATTACAAAAACGCTTAGAGTTCTTAAAGTTGCAAAATAAACCGCTTGAAACTCAAAGGCTAAATCAACGTATTCAATATGATCTTGAAATGTTAACGGAAACAGGAAGCTGTAAAGGCGTTGAAAATTATTCGAGATTCTTTACCGGTCGTAATGCCGGTGAGCCACCACCGACATTATTCGAGTACTTGCCGGAAGATGCGTTATTATTTGTTGATGAAAGCCATGTATCCGTACCACAAATTAAAGCGATGTATAACGGCGATCGAGCAAGGAAAGAAGTATTGGTAGAGCATGGGTTTCGTCTGCCTTCTGCTCTTGATAACAGACCTTTAAAATTTGAAGAATGGGAAAAATTTAGACCGCAAACCGTTTTTGTATCGGCAACCCCGGGACCGTTCGAGTTAGAAGAAACCGGAGGCACTGTAGTAGAGCTGATTATCAGACCTACGGGACTGCTTGATCCTGAATGTATTATAAAGCCGGCCACCAAGCAGGTTGAGGATTTAATTAGCGAAATTCAAGCCACTGTCGCTAAAGGCTTCCGTGTCTTAGTCACCACCTTAACTAAAAAAATGGCTGAAGATTTAACCGCCTATTTGCAGGACCTAAAATATAAAACTTCCTACTTACATTCTAACGTGCATACTCTAGAACGCATCGAGATTTTACGAGATTTAAGACAAGGTACTATCGATATTTTAGTCGGTATTAATCTATTAAGAGAGGGGCTTGATATCCCTGAATGCGGCTTAGTTGCTATACTTGATGCAGATAAAGAGGGATTTTTACGGTCGGAAGTATCGTTAATACAAACAATCGGAAGAGCTGCAAGAAATAGTGAGGGCAGAGTTATACTTTATGCCGATAACATGACTAAATCTATCGATAAAGCTCTTAGTGCAACGTTGCGTAGAAGGCAAATTCAGCAAGAATATAATGAAAAACACAGCATAATTCCAAAGACTATCAACCGTGCTATTCACGCTTTAGCAGCACTTGAAAAAGTCGATAGTAAGCTTGATAAAAAACAAGCTCATACTTTATTTGATAACCCTGCTAAGTTAAAAGCTCATATCGACAAACTAAAGAAAGAAATGCTTAAAGCCGCAAGTAATCTTGAATTTGAACAAGCCGCAAAACTTCGAGATCAGCTCAAAACTCTAGAGGCGGCAGCACTTGAGTTGAGCTAAACCCGATTGTCACCCCGTGGCTTGACCACGGGGTCCAGTAAAAAAATATAAATATAACAATTTCTTAAAACTAAAAGCTCGATTTATTTCGCTTTTTTCTGGATCACGTGGTCAATCCACAGGATGACACCCAGCAGATTTTTCTATCCATACAACAACACCCATTAACAACACTTAAAGCTTTTCCTATGATACGGTGATAAGCCGTATGTATTAATAGCTTCTATATGCTCTTTGGTACCGTAACCGGAATTTTTGTGCCATAAATATTGTGGAAATTTAGCACTTAATTCTAGCATCAAACGATCCCTAGTAACTTTTGCGATAATAGAAGCTGCTGCAATCGATAACGATAAATTATCACCGTTAACTATACTGATAAATCTTTCATCACTAAACTGCATATTACCGTCAACTAAAACTATTTCAGGCTTAACATTAAGATTTGCTGCAGCAATAGAACAAGCTTTTTTAGTTGCCTCTAATATATTGATCTTATCAATTTCGGTGTGGGTAATAATAGCAACTGCCCAAACATAATTACTAGTTATTTGCTCATATAATAGTTCTCTTTTCTTTTTAGAAAGCTTTTTAGAATCCTTAATGCCCTGTATAATATTAGCGTTATCTATTATAACAGCACTTGCGACCACCGGACCTGCTAGCGGTCCTCTACCTGCTTCATCTATACCTGCTACAATATAGTTATGATATTTTTTTTCAAAATGTAATAGGTCTACTTCCATAATTGTATTTTTCTAATTTTTAATGTATACTCGTTTAACTTGAAAAATTGATATCGCTGCATGGATTATGTCATTCCCGCTTTCGCGGGAATGACATAAATGAGCTATGCAACAAAACCTAAAATAATATAGAATTTTAAAGTGCAAAATTATTTTCAATTATTAGGACTTCCACAAGAGTATAATATTGATTTAAAGATATTAGAAAAGCAATATTTTGCTATGCAGGTAAAATATCATCCCGATAAAGCAAAAACTTTGCAGGAAAAGGAACAAAATCTAATTACTGCGGCTGAATTAAATAATGCTTACTCTACTCTTAAAAATGCCTTAAAGCGTGCTGAATATATGCTGCTTTTACAAAATATAAATTTAAATGACGAAAAAACACGTAGTTTACTTTCGCCGCTAGAATTAAGCATCTTTTGGGATGAAATGGAAATAATCGAAAATACTATCTTATTTAGTGATTTAGAAAAAATAAAAGATAAATATGAATTAATGAAAAAGCAAGAAATTGATTCTTTAAAACAAGCCTTTGAAGAACAAAATCTATCAGACGCAACTATAAAAACTAGCAAGCTTAAATATATTGGGACATTGCTGCATAAACTGCAAGAAAAAATAAAATCATGCAAATAATAGAAATTAGGGAACCGGAGCAAGCTGATTTTAAGCAAGAACAGCAAATAGCAGTCGGTATCGATTTTGGCACTACTAACTCATTAATAGCTATTGCAACTAATAGAAAAGTTAAAGTTATTAAATCTATAGATGATAAAGAATTAACCCCCACTACTATAGATTTTACAAGTAACAATTTTACTATAGGTAATAATAAAGGACTCCGGTCTATTAAAAGACTATTCGGTAAAACATTAAAAGAAATTCTGAATACTCCAGCACTTTTTTCGTTAGTTAAAGATTATTTAGACGTAAATAGTAGTGAGCTTAAGCTAAATTTTGCCAATAAAAGGATAAGGATTTGTGAAATTGCAGCAGAAGTTTTTATTTACCTAAAAAATCAAGCAGAAGAGCAATTAAAGACTCACATAACTAAAACAGTTATAACCGTACCTGCACATTTTAACGATGCAGCAAGAGGCGAAGTAATGCTTGCGGCTAAAATAGCAGGTTTTGAAGTATTAAGGCTAATTGCCGAACCTACTGCAGCTGCCTATGCTTACGGCTTAAATAAAAACCAAAAAGGTTGTTATTTAGTATATGACCTAGGCGGCGGCACTTTTGACGTATCTATTCTTAATATACAAGAAGGTATTTTTCAAGTTATAGCAACAAACGGCGATAATATGCTTGGTGGCGACGATATAGATGTAGTAATTACACAATATCTTTGCAATAAATTTGATTTACCTAATTCTATAGATACTTTACAACTTGCAAAAAAAGCAAAAGAAACTTTAACATATAAAGATAGTTTTAATAATGATAATACATCAATTAATAGGCAAATATTAGAACAACTAATTTTACCTTTAGTAGAACACACTATCAATATAGCTCAAGAATGTTTAGAACAAGCAGGAAATCCAAATATAGACGGAGTTATTTTAGTAGGAGGTGCAACCCGCATTCCTTTAATAAAAGATGAATTATATAAAGCATTTAAAGTAGATATGCTATCAGATATTGATCCTGATAAAGCAGTTGTATGGGGGGCTGCATTACAAGCAGAAAATTTAATAGCACCCCATACAAATTCATTATTGATTGATGTAGTACCTTTATCGCTGGGTATGGAATTATATGGCGGTATAGTTGAAAAAATCATTATGCGTAATACTCCGATTCCTATTTCGGTAGTAAAAGAATTTACGACTTATGCCGATAATCAAACCGGTATACAATTTCATATATTGCAAGGTGAACGTGAAATGGCTGCCGATTGCCGCAGTTTAGCCCGATTTGAGTTAAAGGGACTGCCTCCTATGAAAGCAGGAAATATTAGAGCCGAAGTTACTTTTGCTATTGATGCAGACGGTATATTATCCGTTTCTGCTTATGAAAAAATCAGCAATACATCGCATACTATAGAAGTAAAACCAAATCACGGTATTGATAAAACAGAGATTAATATTATGTTAAAAAATGCTTATAAAAATGCTAAAATAGATTATAATACAAGATTATTACAAGAAGCAGTAATTGAAGCAGAGGCTTTAATCTCTAGCATAGAACGTGCTATAGCAGAATTAACAACTTTATTATCGGAAAGTGAGATATCTATAATTAATTCTTTATTAGATAATATAAAAGAAGCTGCACAAGCTAGAGATCGGATCTTAATTAATAATTCTATCAAAGAATTTAAATCCAAAATAAAAAAATCTATGGATACAAAGCTTAATATAATAATTAATGGTGTACTCAAAGGCAAAAATATCAATCAAATTAAATAATCTCAGTTATATATAAAATACTATATATCATTGAACTAATTTAGATAAGGCAAAATAAGAAGCATGTCAGGAAAAATAAAAGTCACATTTATTATAAATGATGGAGAAGAAAAAACAGTAGAAGCACCGATAGGGCTGTCTATTTTAGAAATTGCCCATAGTAACGATCTAGATCTTGAGGGAGCTTGTGAAGGATCGCTTGCTTGTGCTACTTGTCACGTTATTTTAGAAGACGAATTTTACAACAAATTAAAAAAACCTACGGAAGCAGAGGAAGATATGCTTGACTTAGCCTTCGGTCTTACCGATACTTCTAGATTGGGATGTCAAATTATTTTAACCGAAGAATTAGACGGCATAAAAGTACGCCTTCCTTCTGCTACTCGTAATATAAAATTATAATGGATTAAAAAAGTGATACGTAAAATACTGCTTTTTGTGTTCTTAGCCTTTACTATAATATGGTTTGCCACTGCATATACTATAAAAAATAACGTTGTAAGTTTAATTAAAAATTCTGGATCCGATAATCGTAAGATATCTTATAATGCGATTAAGTTTTCAGGCTATCCTTTTAATTGGAAAATTACCATAACGGATCCTAAAGTAAAATTAATTGATCATGTAAATTCTCAAGAATTTACATGCGAAAATATTGTCCTGAATATAGCTTTTAGTACTAAAAGAGCTGCTCTTAATTTTGGCCCTTTTATTAAAGAAGTCGATAATTACGGCGATCAAACATTTACCTATGATGTACGCAGCGATGATGACATAAAGGGTATAGGAAAATTTAATAAACCTTTATATAAAATATCAAAAGATGATAATTTAAAAGAAATATTAAAATCAATTCAGTTAAATAATAAAGCATTATCGATATTTAAAGATAATCAAGAAGTCTTTAAAATTCATGATTTAGCATTTCTTATAAAAAAACAGAATCTAGCAAGTGAGAAAAATATATCCTTATTCTTAAATATGAATTATTATTCAGAAAAAGATATTTTGAATTTTAAAAATGCTAATTTAGATATTGCTGCTTCTTTAAAATTTGCTGAAGATGAAGAAGATTCAGCTATTTTACAAAATTTTAATATAGAAAGATTTATTTTTGCTTGTGATAATGATTCTAAAGTTAATTTAAACGGTGCTTTACAATTCTTTGTCAATAAATTACCGGCAGGAAAATTATATTTTGAGCTAGAAAATTATAATTCCATAGTTGATAAATTATTACCGAATAATACTATTTTTGCTAAGAAAATAATTAAAACAATTATTGCTAAAGCAATTAATAAAGCTTCCGACGAGCAATTAAATACAGATCAACATGATGCAAATTCGGCTTATAACAATATAGAAAAAGCTAAGTTTGATATTGAGTTTTCAGATAAAGGAATAAATATCGGTTCTATTAATTTACTAGAACTAAAACTTGGTCAACATAAAGAAGACCAAAACACCGAAAATAATCCAAATTAGTTTTATGAATAATTTTAAACTAGCTACTATTATTAGCCTATTTCTTATTTGCAGTAATATTTATGCTGCTCCAAAAGTCATTAAAATCGGTACCTGCTCTATTTTAAAAGGATATTATGCTATTGGACTTGATTTATGCAAGACTATTACAAATAATGCTAAAAATAATGAACATATTAAATGCGAAGTTGTTGCAACAAACGGCAGTATAGAAAATTTAAAATTATTACAACAAGGCAAAATTGATTTAGCTCTAGTGCAGGCTAATATTGTAGTAGAAGCATATGAAGGCATAGGTTATTATCACGATCAAGAAAAAATGCAAAATTTACATCAGGTACTTAATCTACATGATGAGTTTTTACGGTTATTGTAAAAGATGAGGATAAAATAAAAGTTTTTGCTGATATTGACGGGGAAAAAATAACTAACGATCCGGCATTTTCCAGTAGTAATATTACTTATTATGCTATACGTTCTTTATATAAATTTTCTAAAGAACCTGAAGAGCTACACATTAATTATGAAGATTCTATTGATAAATTCTGTAATAAGGAAATAAATGCTATAATAATGATGGTTGGCCACTCTAACCCCTTAGTAAATTTAATAGCTAATAAGTGTGAAGTTGATTTCGTTTCAATTGAAAATGATAAAATAGCAGAATTAATAAAACAAAATAGAGCGTTTCATAAAAAGCTATACTTCACAAGGGCTTATATCCAGGGATTACCGATGATCAAACTACAGTAAAAGTATTGGCAATTCTAGTAACTAGAGATGAAGCGAATCGTGATATTGTAGATCAATTTATCAGAGCTTTTCATAGAAACGTAGCAAATTTTAAACTTTCTAATTACTTATTAAATAACCTCGATATTAACTATTTTGCCGATACTAAAAATTTTGTTCTACCAAAACATGATTCAGTAAGAAATAAAAACTAACAATATATTATGTCTAAAAATACTATATTTAAAAATATACTTATACCTATAGATTTAAATGATAAAAAATCTATAACAGGTATTCTTTCTAAGGCTTTAATGCTTGCAACGAACTTTCAAGCAAAATTACATTTTATGTATGTAATTCCTGAATTCGGTACGAAAATGTTTGAAGATTATTTACCTAAAAATTGGAGAACCGAGAAAAAAGCAAAGTATCAGACTCAAATTAAAGAACTTATAAAACAATATATTCCTGATGAAATTGAAACAGATTATTATATAGGTAGCGGTGCCGTTTATGATGAAATAATTAAGCACTCTAATGAAATTAAAACCGATTTAATAATAATCTCTGCAGTCAGACTACAATTAAAAGATTATATGCTTGGACCTAATGCTTCTAAAATCGTCCGTCATTCAGATATATCAGTTTTAGTAGTAAGAGACGAGTAATAAGTATTATTTATGGTTCTTACGTCATTCCTGCAAGGCATTGTTGCGTGGACCTGCTGTTCCGTCATTGAGAGAAGAATGACGTAGTAATTCGACGAAGCAATCCAGTAAAAAATTCTGATTTACAGAGTTTTTGTATTATTTTTTCTGGATTGCTGCGTCGCTTCGCTCCTCACAATGACGATTAGGTATCCACGCAACAATACCACGCGAGATAACATGCATTAACCGTACATGGAATAATAATAACTTACAACTTTACAAAGACTTAGTGGCTTTGGTATTGCTTTTGTAAGTGGCAGTTATACTCTAAAGTCACACTTATATTACCTTTTTCAGTTAAAACACTAGCACCAATATTATAACCGACTTTAGGCTGTTTTGGTAATGCGATAGTTTCATTAACTTCTTTATCCTTCCATTTGACTTTAGCATTAAGCTTTTTACTCTTATTGTTAAAGTAATTTTCTACAGAAGCTTGAAGTGCAGGCGTCACACTAAAACCTTCAGCTATTCTCGATTGGTATTATTTATAAATACCTTATGATTAAGATCTGTTACTTTAACACTATTATGTAATCCTATTTCTGCGATGCTAAAGCACACTACCGCCTAAAATACCGCTGCATAAATGCTGCTTTTTAGAAGCAATACTCAAATGCTGAATACCTACATTACTTTTTTGAGAGGTACCGTCTTTAGAGTGACCGTATCTTATCCCAAGATTTGGAGTAAGAGTAATACCGCCATTCATAAGATGATTATAACTTAATAAGGTTTCAAAAGTTATAATTATTATTCTTATATATACCGATTGCAATAGTACCTAAATGATTGATTTTACTCTTTACTATATTATGATTGTAAGCAAACATAGCGTGGATCATAAAGTTTTTTGGTAACTCTTTTTGACCATATAGAGCTAATATATGGCTATCAATAGTAGTGTTTAACTTGCTACCGCTAGATTTGAACTTTGAATCTAGTTTAGTATAAGCAACACCTACTAAATCTTTGTAGTTATCAGAACCTATAGTACGGCCTGAAGCATAACCTTTATAACCGCCAAACCCTTTTTGCTTATTAGTACCGATAGTACCTGCAACCCAAATACCCTGATCTAACACTCTTTCATCTTCATCACCTGCAGCAACCGCGGCACTAGAGAACATTCTATGCGATATAATATTGCGGTTCATTTGAGTGATAATATCATGAATCGAATTATATATTGCTCCAATCATTTCTTCGTCTTGTTTTACTGCATTTTGCATTTCTGCAACTTCAGCAGTTTCAACTCTTACAGCTTCAGCAATTCTTGCTTCTTCTACCTCCTTTATAGAAGCAGCTACTTTTGCTTCCTCTTGTTTCAGGTTTTCAAAACTATCTCCAGAATCCTTAGATTCTGATTTATTTACAACTACTGTAGTGCTACCAGATACTTCTACTTTTGTTTGCGCTTGCATTATATCGTCATCATCATCTTTAAAATCTTCATCATCGTCCTCATCATCAAAGTCTTCAATATTGCCTTCTACATGCACAATCCTATCTACCATACGCGTCAAGTTAAGGGATGTTTATAAGTTTAAGAGAAGATAAAGTAGATTTTTTTGTTTTCCTATATTTATCTTTTAAGCAAAAACTTACCCAAGCTATTCGTAAATTTTTAAAGAAGTTTTT
>NZ_BAABMM010000041.1:0-24957 GCF_045865205.1 Candidatus Rickettsia kedanie
ACAGTGCTAATACTTATACTCTTCACTTCCCTTTTTAAATATCATTTTTTCTAGCTAACAGAGTTGCAATTAGCAAATTCCTTGCAAATTGCTTACTTACTTTCCTTAACTTGACGCGTATGATCCTATCTATACGTCGAACAATCATAATTGCTACATCTTCCATATTAATAACCACCGGTGCCGGTGCTATCGGAGCAGCTGCTCTGCTACAAGGTGCACAGGAGCTGCTGCAGCTGGAGCTACGGGAGCAACTGCTTCGACTTCTCTCACAACATTTTGTATTTTTTCAATGAAGTCTTTATTATTCTCTATTAAAAGAGTTACTAAACATTCATCTGCTAAGATAACCTTATATTGCTCATTTAATGTATTTTCCATATTTATAAAAAGTGCATTTGTATCGCCTTGATACTCATGATCTAGCACTCTTTCAACTGATTTAGTTATTCTGCCTAAAGTTTCTTCATCGCAATTGCCGTTATCTGCCATTACTTTACCTATTTCAGATTTGCTTAGTGCAAGTGCTAAAGCTTTATTAATTACTTTTTGAGTTTGGGCTTTGAGTCTCATTTGCTCAGCTGCTGCAGTTTGTCTACCGTTATTATTAGCTACCACTGCTTGTGCGAGCTGCATTAAACTTTAAATTTCCTTCCCTATGTCTGACTTAATTTCCTGAACTGCACCCGGTACAACCACAACTACAGGAGCTATTACTGCTCTAATTGCCTTTCTTCTATCATCTAAATTCTTTTCAGATGTTTTTAAGATTATCTATAGCATCTTTAATACCATCTAAATCAGCAATACGATTTTGATTTTTAAATTCATCAAACTTTTTTAGTAAATCCTTAGCATTAATGCTACTTACTAAAGTAACTATAACTTTTTTATCATATAAAGTGGTTATACGATTTGCAGTTCTATCTTGTTCAGAAGATAATGCTTTACTAAAAGCTTTTTGTATTTGATCAGTTATTTCATTTTCTGAAATTCGTGTTGAAGCTAAGTCTGTCTTGCTATCCATTAAATTTGCTTTAGTTACAGCTAATATGTTATAGAAATTCATTAATTAGTTTACACTTACTTCCGATTTTTTTCAATTACTTTTAAATCAACATAGTTAACTTCAGTATTAACTAAAAGTTGAGTTATATTTTTACCGTCACTAAGCCAGTTTGTTTTAGCAGCATTAAAATCATTTAAGGTTTGAGATTCTACTGTATTAATTTTGTTATTAACAGCTTTATTAACTATTAAATTTACTTTATCACTAAACGATAAATCATTGAATTTATTAACTATATCTTTTACTTGATTATTGAGAAAACCTGCTCCTAAAATTTCAGATTTCGTATTTATAAACTCTATTCTATCAATAACCGGTGCTATTTTTTCTAATGCTAATAAAGGTGGCTGTTTTTACTTTTTCTTTAGTAATCGGTTCTTGCATAGATTCAGGAACATTTTTAAAGACCCAATCTAATCTTATAGCTTTCTGCTCTTCTTCATTTAATAAATTAGCAAAAAATCTTCATTAGCTACTATAGCTCTAGCTCCTTGATTCAGCTCTTGATCTTTATTAGTAACGCATATGTTGATTTTGCTTCTATATCAGCTCTATTGGGTTATCTGCAGAAAACACCTTAGATAATTTCTGGTTATATTCTTCACTTAATGCATTAATATCTATATTACCGGCGTCTATAGCGGCTTGTAATCCAGGCTTAACTTGAGTTTCAATAATATCCTCAGTCAACATCATACGTATTATAGGTGCAATATCTTGTTTAACACCCAATAATATCGTTGCAGGATTTGGAGATTTTGGAGCTACGGCTTCTACTTCTGCTTTCTTTTTAGGTTCATGAAGTACTGTATAAAATACTTGATAATCCTTGATTAACTTTTTAGTTGCTTCTTTATCAGCTTTATATTGTTGTTTTTCTGCTTCAGTTAATCCATTAAAATGTGCTTGCTCTGCTGCTAATAAATCCGCTTCTTTTTGTTGTCTTCTTGCTTCTTTTTGTTTAGCTAATTCTGCTTTTTGTTCATTTCTCTCTTTTTGTATTGCTCCTTTATTTTGCTCAAATCCTGTAAATAAATTATAATATTCTTTTAATTTACCAGCTCAATCATTTGATTTTACTGCATCTAAGCCATTTACTTTTGTAAGATTTTTTATATCAAATGCTGCTTAACCATTATAGCAGGTGCATCACCACGAGCAATGCGTGCCCCTAGAGGCGGCGGTGGTGGAAGCGGAGTGTTAACACCTCTTACCGGAACCACCGCACCAAGAGATACTCGCTGCTTATTAGCATCTTCTTTCTTTGTATCTTCAAGACTACTCGCAAGCTTATTCATAGTTTTTGTATTAAAACCTTTAATTAAAGATTTCATATCCTCATTAGATAAATTGTCTGTAATAACTCCAAGCTCTTTTAATACGCTATTATATTCTATTAAAGCCTTACGACCTAAAGCTTTTACACCGTCTATATTTTTTGCAAAAGAATCAAGCTTAATTTCTGTCATTGCCATTAAATATTTTGCAAGACGCTCTTCATCCATTAAGTTTACTAATTTCTTAATCGCTACGTCATTCGGTCTTTGAGCATGTATTGCAGCAAAATTATTATTAACATATCCTTTATAATTAAGAATAATTTTGTAAGTTTAGAATTTATATTTTTTGTCATAATATCTAATTCCCCTTGAAGAAATATTAATAATTACTTAAAGATATTAATATTTAATTAATTATTAAAAATGATGATATGCGAAAAAAATATTATATCAAGAAATTTATATTGATGTGTTATAAGGCTGATGTGTTATAAGGCGGGGTAGTAACGTAGATTTTATATGATAATTTAATATTTATAATAACCGTAATGTTTAATTGTTGTTAGCAGTTAGTTAATTGATTAAAATCTTGTGGTGCATTATATGATATTACTTCTATACATGCAAGCTATATTATTAAAATGTTCATTATTTTTAAAATGCTTTATAATGGTTATGATAGGGTAATGGTTATTGCATGTAGGGGATATTATTAAGCTTCGGAGTGTTATGTCATTCCCGCGTAGGCGGGAATGACATTAAACTATAAGGTATATACTTTGTCTCTCAAAACCAAATTACTTTTTATTACAATCAGCGGCATTATAATATTATATTTTGCTATTCCTCCCGCTCCATTGCTTAAAGATATAAGCTTCTCACAAAGAGTATTTGACCGAAGCGGTGAGTTAATGCGTATTTCGCTTTCTAAAGACGATAAATATAGGATATTCACTCCTATACATGAAATACCGGCAAGTTTTATAGAAGCAGTATTGTTATATGAAGATAGGCATTTTTATCAACATTTCGGCATTAACCCCGTTTCTTTAGCCAAAGATTTTTATTCTACTTATTTACAGAATAATCGTAAAATAGGCGGCTCTACTATAACAATGCAAATAGCACGTTTAAGATATGGGATAAACTCTTCTACTATTCTTTTCTTGGTAAAATCCATCAAATCATTAAAGCTATTCATGTAGAGCTACATTATTCAAAAAATGAAATCCTAGAAGCTTATCTAAACCTAGTGCCTTACAGTAGTAATATTGAAGGGATAACAGCCGGCAGTTATATTTACTTCAATCATGACCTAAAAGATTTAAATTTGCTCGATATTCTAACCTTGCAGTAATCCCACAAAATCCTTTTAAAAGAGGCGGGAATGATATTAATATTTTTAAAGCACGTAAATATCTATTTACTGAGTGGCTAACGACTCACCCACAAGATATTATTTATAATAAGTTAATTAGTTTGCCGATTAAATTTAATCAAAATAAAAATCTTCCTTTTATCGCACCACATTTCACTTTAGATATCCTGGCAAATAATGATAGTCCTATTATACGTACTACTATAGATAAGAATCTGCAAACTACTATAGAAAAGCAGGTGCAGCTATATATTAATAACCTGAAAAATACGGCATTAATAATGCTTCCGTAATTCTTATTGATTTTACTACTATGGAAGTGCTTGCAAGCATTGGTTCAGGTGTTTTTTTAATAACGATATTTGCGGACAAATTAACGGCACTAAAAGCCATCGATCTCCAGGCTCAGCTTTAAAACCGTTTGTCTATGCACTTAGTTTTGATCAATCGCTAATACATCCGTTAACTTTACTAAAGGATATACCTACTTACTACGATCATTATAAACTGGAAAAATTTGATAGTAGATTTATAGGAGGATTAAGTGTTAGAGAATCGTTAATAAAGAGCCGTAACGTACCTGTAATATTTCTGGCGTCTAAGTTAAAAAATCCGAATTTTTATGAGTTCTTACAACAAGCAAAAATTAGCGGCTTACGAAAACCTGAAAATTACGGCTTATCTATAGTACTCGGCACAGCCGAAATTACTCTTGAAGAGTTAACTACTCTTTATGCTATGCTTGCTAATTTCGGTACTTATAAACCGCTTAGGACAATGCTTTCTACGTCATTGCGAGGAGAGGCAAAGCTAGGGTGCGACACTATAATACAAACTCTACTAGATTGCCACGCTCCGAGCAAATGCTCGCAACGACAATGATATCCCCCGAAGCAAGCTATTTCACTCTTGATATTATAAAAGATACGACTCGTCCTATTACCTATAACAATACAAAGCATAACTTACCGATTTATTGGAAAACAGGTACTTCTAGCTCATTTAGAGACGCACTGAGCGTAGGCATATTCGGGAAATATGTACTTACCGTTTGGGTTGGAGATTTCAAAGGGCAAACTCACGGAACATTTACAGGTAATATTTCTGCGGCTCCTTTATTCTTTAATATTATAGAATCAATAGCCCAGCCAAATAAAGATAAGGATTTAATACTTTCAAAAATTAATGAACTAAATATTACTAAAGTAAAAGTTTGTGCAGATACGGGAGATATCGATAACGATATGTGTCCGGTTAAAGCAGAATCCTTATTCATTAAAGGCAAATCACCGATAAAACAATCCGGTATTTATAGAAAAATGTTGATAGATTTAAAAACCGGTATGCCTGCTTGCAACTTTATTCAAGGACAAACAGAATATCAAACCGTAAATTTATGGCCGACGGATATGCTTTCGGTTTACCAAAAAGCAGGAATACATATATTACCGAAACCGATACCCACAAACCATTGCAATAGGTTGATAAATTAGCATCATCAGAAACCTAAAATTATATACCCATTAAGAAATTCCATACATTCAATTAAAGATAGTGATAATATTACTTTTAGTGCGATTAGCGATAATAAAACCAATAACGTTTTTTGGTTTGTAGATAATGAATTAATCACAACCGCAAAATCAAACGAACCTGTAATATGGAAAGCAAAAACCGGTGAATTTATTATTAGAGCGATCAGTGATAGCAGCGAAAACGACAGTATAAAAATTTATATTAAATAATAAATTAGTGGTTATATATGAAATCTAAAATTTCCACAGAACTTGATATTAAATCTTTAACAGAAGAAGAAACTGCTCTTGATTCTTTAAAAGAAAATATTCTAAATTGATTGACTGAAGTTAATTATTTACTAATACAAGCAGGAAAAACATTAAAAGCTACAGTAGTAATAGGATTACCTTATAGCGAAAGCACATTTTTAAATGCTCTTGAAAACAACCTCAAGATTATCGAAAACGGTGAAGAATTTACATTTGATAAATTATTTGATTTTGAAACAACACCGGAAATTAAGCATAAATATGAACCAGCTATATATTATCCCAAAAAATTTGAAATTGCAGAAAAAGTATTTTGGGAATGCTCTAACAGAGTACCCGACCCAGTTCAAGAGTTAATTAATGTATTTTTCATTAAAAAGCTAGTTCAAATGACCGATAAATTAAAATTTATCATAGTAGCAAAAGAAGAGACCATAAAATCCCCTAATATCTTTAACAGGATCATAAAAGACTTTAAAAAGTTTTGCCCTTTAGAAGAATACAAAAAATTAAAAGGAAATTTTACATGCGTAATAACCCAACATCATGAAAACATTATATCAATGTTACAAAATAGCATTGCTATTAACAAAGATATATTAGAATCCTCTTATATAAAATTTTTCTATAAACCTACTTCTCAAGATGAAGAAATAAAGCTCACCCTAGAGCTCAAAGCTCTAGAAGAGATAGCAATATGTTAAAACCATATTTACCAAGTTCTTCAATACAATATCCAGCTATAAAAAAACTCTTTCTTATTTTGAAGGATTAACACAATTATCGGAACTTCAAACTATTATATCAAACAAACAAGATAATAACCTTATAGAGGCAATATTTCAAATTTTAGACTCTATTGAGGAATTCACGGATAATAAGCCGGTTATTCAAGCCTACCGATATGTATTAAACCTACAAATTAAAGAATGATCATTATTTGAAGAAATGCTATCTACACATAGTCTCAATCCAATGAGTGCTATAATTCCTTAATTCAAATATGTGATTTATTCGTACAAAATAACTATCTATCTTCTATAAAAAATATAAAACCTGAAAATAATAAACCGGTGCAATATTATCAAGAAGCCATAAAGTGGTTAAGTAAATATCCTGACAAGATGGAAGTAATGAAAACTATCGCTAGCTGCTACTCTAAAATAGGCGATATATTAAGCGAAGAAGCAGATTATAAGGGAGCTTTAGCTAATTATAATGCCCAGACCTAACATGTAATAAAGAGCTTAAAGAAATGTATGATAAAATCAGTGATATGCTATTTAACTTAGGACGTGAAGATTCAGCTATCATATTTTATAGAAAGAATAATAAATTAGACTCTATATTAGAATGTTATATCAGTCTTATAGATAAGGCTGACAAGCCTATAAAAATATGATTTATATATAAGGAAACGAACTTCGCTTTCAAAAACAACAGGCAGCAGATGCTGCAGAATCATATTTTAAAGCAGCCGGCGGTACATGATCCTCAAAAACAACAAAATTCAGTACTTACGGTATACAATACTTTCTTAGGAAACCCCAATAATAATTCAATTCCACAAACAGATATTGCAGAACAACAACAAAGAAAGGAGTATTTTAAAGATATAATCGGCTATATTATTGATCCGTGACCGTGCACTAGTGTTGAGCAGCTTATTATTCCTCTTTGTCATCCTATGGTCAAGTCAAGCAGGTCTTGTTGCATGGTTCTTATGTCATTCCTGCGAAAGCAGGCATCCAACAAAAGTATAAATACAGCAAATTTTTGAAACTAAACAACTCTCAGCTATAAGCTGGGAGGTTATAAAGTGGAATCGATTAAAAATCGATCATCATTAATAGGCTCACCTTCTTGCTCATCAATATACTGCTGTATCATTTCATCAGTAATATTACCCGCACTAACTGCCATATAACCTCTAGCCCAAAAATGATTGCCCCAAAACCGCTTGCTCAAATGAGCAAATTCTTGCAATAATATTCTTGAGCTACTACCCTTAAATACTGCACAATTTTGCTAAGTGTTATTTGCGGTCTATACGAGATAAACATATGAACATGATCACAAGCTACTTTGCCTGAAATTATATGTACTGCATGTTCCATACAAATCCACCTCAATAAATCTCTAGCTCTCTCCGCTACCTTTCCCGTTAATACCCTCTTTCTATACTTTGGTATCCATATAATGTGTACTTTCAAATCATACTGGCTATGGCTACTTTTTCTATAACGCCTCATATCTCTTTATAAATTCGTTGCCAAGGCCACTTCATGATATCTGCCCTTCGCCTAAAGACGAGGGATTTCTCATACCCGATAGGGACATTAAAAGCTTGATTTATCTCGCTTTATGCTGGATTCCTGCTTCCGCAGGAATGACACCGAGTACTTTTCTTGAGCCATGTGCTGGTTAAACGAACTAGGTGACAGTGAACAGTCACCTTAACAAATCATTAATGCTTACTTTAGATCTAGTAGTTTTATTGACTTGCTTTATGATGACTACGCAGTAAAGCCCAGGCTTACCTGCTTCCTTAGCAGGTAATACTCCTGGAACTACAACAGAATAAGCCGGAATTCTACCGTAAATAATTTCACCTGTATCTCTGTATATTATTTTTGTAGAGCTACAGATAAACACTCCCATACTAATTACTGCTCCTTCTTCTACTATTACCCCTTCTGCTATTTCCGATCTTGCACCGATAAAACAATTATCTTCAATGATAACGGGCTTTGCTTGTAGCGGTTCAAGCACCCCTCCTATTCCTGTACCACCTGAAATATGGCAATTCTTACCGATTTGAGCGCATGAGCCGATAGTAGCCCATGTATCAATCATTGTTCCCTCATCTATATAAGCACCTATATTAATGAAAGAAGGCATAATTACAACATTTTTAGCTATATAAGTACCGGTTCTAACAACAGCTCCGGGAACTTTCCGTATAGCTGCTTCTTTGAATATATTTTGATCAGTATCCACAGAAAATTTAGGAGCAATTTTGTCATACCAACTATTATAATTGTTATTATAAAGTTGTGATTCCGTAGTGATAAAATATAGCAATATAGCTTTCTTTACCCATTCATTAACTTCCCAACTATTTTCTTTCTTTTCACAAACACGAATTGTACCTTGATTTAAGCTTTCTATAATATCATTAAGTGTTTTTTTGAATGTTATAAGCTTTGAAGCATCTTGAAGAAGTTGGTCCTTAATTTGCCAAGCTTCTTCAATTTCTTTAATAAGAGAGGACATATCTTTTCACTGTTTTATTGCCAAAAATAATAAATAAGGTTATCATGAAGTCAAACATAATAATTATAATTAACTATGTATATTACTTGCCCAAATTGCCAAACAAGATTTATTGTTACAAGTAATCAAATAGGTATTAACGGACGACGAGTAAAATGTTCCAAATGTAGCCATTTGTGGTATCAAAAATTAGACTATAATACTAGTAAATTAAATGACTTTAAAGATAAAGTAAACACGGAAACTATTAAAACTCCTATTAAAAATCATTATAATGCTAATGTGCCGGTTATTTTACCGTATATTCCTACTAAGCAAAAATATAATATATTTCCAATATTATGGACTAGCTTTATAATTTTTTGTTTAGTGATATTACTAATAGATAGTTTTAAATTTTTAGGTCACTATGATCAATTAAAGATAGAAGAAATTAATTTAGGAAAATCTCGTCATATAGGCGGTATGAAGATATTTTATAAATTATCTAATCAGTCTGATTATTTAATTTCTGATCCTATAATCAAAGTTAGAGTAATGGATAGTAATAATCAATCTTTAGATGAATATGTATCAATTACAAAACTACAAACAAAAATCCCTGCAAAACAAGCAATATATCTAGAAATGAATATTGAAGGAATCCCTGTTACAGCAAAATATATTGATATTGCTATAGGTAATAGATTAGGGCTGTTATTTAAGTAAAGACGGTTGCGTGGACCGGTAAATGCTCTTTATGTCATTCTTAGCTAAAAGCGGGAATCCAGAAAAAAAGTATCAATACAGAAAATTTTTGAAATTAAAAGCTCGATTTATCTCACTTTATGCTGGATTCCTGCTTTCGCAGGAATGACATCGGTATCCCCCACGATGCCTCCTTACAATGACGACTCGGTATCCACACAGGCACGTTTAGGCTATGTCACAACGTCACTTAAAAATACCCATAAGCCGGAACTTATGGGTATCACTAAAGATATAATAACTTTTATTAGCGTATTAGGAAACACCACAATTTGCGGTATTACTCTTTGATACCATATCAACAATATCTGGAGCTTTAAATAATATAATGATTGCAGTAACTACTACTAAAGCTACTTCCCATTGCAACTTTCCTCTTAATGTTTGAATTCCCAGAACAATTATACCGATAACAGCTATACCTTTTGCAGTCTTGCCTCTGAATGTTTGAATTAAGCTACACAATGCCTCACCTACAGGATCGTCGACACTACTACCTAAGCTATCAAAAGCTACCATAATAATAGCCACGCTTAGAATAGTCAATAGTATGCGTAATGATAGATTATAATCGATTAACTCTTCGTTTAATTTACGAATAGGAAAGTTCATATGTTTTACCTCAATAAAATAATTAGCATTTTAAAAATAATGTATAATTTATTTATATATAAATCAACTCCTAAATATATGCAATTTTAATTAATATGCAAAAATATTTTAAAATAATAGCAAAAATATTTTAAAAACACTTATTTTAAGTAACATTATAATCACATAGAGTATAATTTATTAGCTTCCAAATATATAAACAAACGTAAATAAAAATAACCAAACCACGTCCACAAAATGCCAGTACCATGCAGCAAATTCAAACCCTAAATGTCCATTACCTTCTGTAGTAAAATCTCCTCTTTTTGTTCTAAAGTAGCAAACTATTAGAAATATAGTACCTATAATTACATGAGCTCCATGAAAACCCGTGGCTAAATAAAAATTAGAAGCATATATACCATCCGTGAATTTAAACGCCGCATGATAATATTCATATGCTTGCATAGTTGTAAAAAATATTCCAAGCAATATGGTCAGAGCAAGTGCAGTTACACAATCTTTTTGATTTTTTTCTTCTAAGGCATAGTGACCCCAAGTAACGGTAGTACCCGATAAGAGTAGTATTAAAGTATTGATAAAAGGAATATCAAATGGATCAAAAGTTTTAATTGTAGGTGGAGGCCAAATTCCCTGCTTTACAACCCATACACCGTCTAAAAGACCTACGGGTGATAGACTTGATTTAAAAAAAGAAGCAAAAAATACACCAAAAAATACTATTTCCGTTAAAATAAATAACGCCATACCTATTTGTAAACCTTTTCTAACAGGACTAGTATGCTGATGTTCGACTATTCCTTCTTTCACTACATCTCTCCACCAAGAATATAAACAGTAACCTACTGAAATAACTCCTGTAGATAAAATATATATATTAAATTTGTAGTCATGCATGAACGAGACGCTGCCTATAACCAAAAGAAGTAAAGCAAAAGATGTTAGGACGGGCCAAGGGCTTGGGTCTACTATATGGAATAAGTGTGATTTAGTAATAGGATGTGAATTTGGATTCATATTTTATTTTATCATTTTCTAATTATACTTACGAATAGATATACGAAGATCAACTTGGAAAAGAGAGCAATGAGTCTATAAGTCGAGGAGCGGAGCGTATAATAAACATTCAGTATTCGAGGACTTACAAAGACGAGATAGTCAATTTTTCAAGTTCTATCTTAGTATATAAATAAATATAAATTATTATTGATGTAAAAGCAAATTATAGAAACAGATTATATAGACAATATACCTTGTAACTCAGAATTACATTATTCATTATTAATGATAACTAAAATCTCTTGACTCTTTATATTATTCAACTAATATATAGACCGCTAATAATGTTTTAAGCTCCATTGTTGTAAGACCAATCTGTCAAAAAACTTAATATTAAGTTATGCCAGGGGTCTATTATTATAAGTGAGTAAAATCATGAAGTATAATGGAGGTTGTTGTCTTACGGCAACGGAGCTTAACCTTTGGCACCTTTATTTATTCATTCTAGATTAGGTTTAGGCATAAATTAAATAAAGGAATTGCGAGTAGTATTAGCTTATGTTTAATAAAAATAAAGATTTATTAATTCTAAAAAATACAAATGCAAAAAATAAAGAAAAAATTAGCAAAAGTTTTTCTTTTCATCACCATTTCTAATAATATTATTAATGTTTTTGTATTATCTTCTTAATATCTTAGAAGTAAAATATTTCTAGATTTTTCAACTAATCAAGCTGTTAACTCTAAATTTTCTTACTTAAAATTATAGAGATATGACAAATTATCTTCACTATTTTACTAGTTATTTCTACAAATATTGCCTCAGTACTATCATGCATTATAGCAATATTTTTATGTTCAATTTCATCACGTCGAAATTTAATAATATTATTTAATAATTCCGGCTCAACATTTTTATTTTCTAAATAATTTATTTGCTGTTCATAATGTTTTTCTATTACTTCTTCTACACTCTCGGTAACAAGCATCGCCGTTTTTATTCCCATCAAGGAAGATAAAGCACCAAGTAAAAATCCGTAATGATGCCAAAACAATAATAACAACGTGGGTCTTACTGCTTTTTCTAGTAATTTTTTTTCAAAATAATTTAGATGGACCTCTTCGTGATCAAGCATTTCTTTAATTAATATATGATCATTTTGAGATTTGATATATTTTAGTTGCCCTTGATAAATTCTCTTTGCCCCATACTCTCCAGCATGATTAACTCTAATTATTTCGTGAATTTGTTTGTCAGGGTCAGAAAAATCAGGCTTGGGCATACATTTGCTACTTATATTTTCCTTTTAAATAATTTATGCACCTCTGCATCATATATGAGTTGTTGCACGGCTCGTTTATGTCATTCCCGTGAAAGCGGGCATGACATAAATAACTTTCTGAAGTAAATCAAAACCAGCAGGATTTAATTTATAATCCACCTCCGCTTGTTGTAACAGTTTTAAAGTCTCGAAACATTCAGTTAGACTAAGACTGTTTGCTATCTTTGTAAAATCATTAATATATTGATAAAAAATCGGTGGGGATAATGATTTTATTGCGAGTTCCAAACGCTCACCGTTTTTTACTTTCGACAAAACTATATATAAATTTAAATAATGCCTTATTAATGCTCTAATAATTAAAACTTCATTGATATTTTGTTTTTTTAATATTTCTAGCTCTTGCAGAAAATTACTATAATCTTTTTTTGAAAAATACATTGCTAAATCACTGCCGTTTGCCGTAATTTCGCTACTTATAACTTTTAGAACATCGTTTAAAGTAATTTCGCGTGCGTCATGAACAAAATATATCAATTTATTTATTTCACTACAAATTAAATCATGATCACCTTTTAAATGAGCTTTTAAATAAGTGATAGCTTCTTTACTTATAACTTTATTAGTTTTTTCTACTTTACCTAAAATAATTCGTTCAATTTTTGCTTCATCGTCATGATAACAAGCAACTGCCGCTAAATATTCTTCTGTTTCAAAAAACTTTCTAATGCTTCCACTTGAAGTAATTTCTTCCCCTATAAATACAGGAAAATGTATATAATCACTACTTAGAATTGTTTTTAAATTCTTATCAAGTGAATTCCCAATTGATCTAATTTTAATTAATTCTTTTTGACCAAAAAAATTAGGCGAGTTAAGTAATATTTCTACAGATGAAATATTAAGATCTGTGTATTCTATAGAAGTTTGTAGCATATTTAAGCTTTTTACTAAGTGCTTACAAATTTTTTCTATATATCCTTTATCAGGACCATATAGTAAAAGAGCTCTAATCTTTCCAGCTTTTATTAGTTCAAATAATCTACCTATTTGTGAAAAATAAAATTTCATAGCCTAACTATTTCCGTGTAAAATATAAAATTAATCTGCTACAAATTGCTTCTGCTGCTTGATATGCCAAGTCTATTCCTGTTTCATCTCTTTCAACATTTGTTGCATATGGTGTAAAAATAGCATTATATGACGTGTTTTGGTAAAACTTCTCTTCAATTAAAACCTTTTGGCTTTCTATATCAATTAATTTATACCTAACCAATTGATTAATATATTCCCTTAAAACATTGGAGTTTTTTTCAATAGTAGCAGGCATAGTTGTTGCGATAAGCTCTGCTTTAAGCAAGTATTTTGCTTTTGCTTTCTGAGGTAAAATACTAGTTAAACGATGATAAAACTCAGCTCCTTCAATTGTTCTAATCGGTTCAACTTGAATCGCTTCTAAATCATTATTTCTACTGTATTTTTCACTATATACCGGTTTTAAATTACAACTACTCATTAGAAAGAATATAATTACTACAAATAAAGAGCGCATATACTAGATTAAGATTGGTTTTGTATATTAATAACAGTTTATTTCGATTTTGTGAAAGAAAATTATAATAATTAGCATTTGTTAATACTGATAGTAATAATATATTAATTTATGTTGACATTTATAAATAAGACTTATATACCGCTTCAAAATAATTTTAAGGTATTAGATGTTATTAGATAAACTAGTTCTAGGTATTTCGAAGTAAAAGCAGCATTGACAAAAATAAAAACATATTGTCTTTTCCTAAAAAAAGAAAAAGTAACTTTAATAAAATATAACTCAACAGAAAATATTGAAGCACTCACAGTAAATACAGATGAAGCTAAAACTGTAAAGATTACAAAAGAGGATTTCGAAAAATCTTTTGAGTTATATGAAGAAAAATTGACAATATTAGCACAAAAACTATCATCCCAAACACCAATTAGTTATGATAATTATAACCATGTAACAGAATATTATGTTGAAGCCCTAGGAAAAGAAATACCTGTCACTGAGTTATAATTTTTAAGCTTAAAATATTTTATAGGTAAGTTTTACATACTTACCGTTTTTTATTAAAGAATTCTCTACATCTTCCTTGCAAATCTAATGCTCTATATTAAATTTACCAGGAAGAGGTTTGTCTAATAATTTACAAATTTTCTATACAACCTCCATTTATTATATGCTTAGTGTTTCCAATTATAAGCATCTCATTTTTTAAATATTCTTGCATATCTTCTTCCCAACCTTTCCATGGCTTTATATTAAGCCGGTCTATAACATCTCGTTCATAATGTTGTAATATATTGCTATTATTGCTTTATTAGTGTTATAAAATGATGGAGTAAGACCTGAAGCATCTTTTTGTATTACTAAAGTAGGTTTTACCTGTAATAGGATTGCAATAATGTCTTTATTATTAACTGCTGCAATTGCCGAATGTAATACCGATAAACCCTGAGGAGTCGTAGACTCTATAGAATCCCGATTTACTTTTAAGATCCCTATTACTAAATCTTTTTTACCCTGTTCAGCTGCTTCGGGTAATAAAGCATTAGAATTCTTTTCAAAGCATACCTTTAATACACTATTAAAAGCTTTTATGCCGCTTTTTGTTTTATCTTTAAATAACACTTCCAGCTCCTATATATCACTCTTTACCGATGCAGGTTTCATTTCTCTCTCTGAATCGAGAGCATTTAGTCTTGGAGTTTTATATTGACTTAAATCTTATGTAGGTCAAGTAAGTACTGTTTGTTTTCTCATTAATTTTCCTAAATTTATTAATTATTTTAGGAGGAATTGTTAATTAGTGGTGGATTGATGCCATTGCCCACGTGGATACCACCCCGTCATTGCGAGGAAAATTATATAGTAATTTGACGAAGCAATCTCAGGAATTTGTGATTATTCATGAGATTACCACGCAGCCTATGGCTGCTCGCAATGACGACTTTAGTATCCATGTAGGAATATTATAGTATAGTAAACAACACTGAGCTAATTTGCAATTCTCCTAAAATTAAGATTATAAATTTAGGAGTAATAACGCAACAAACTGAGTTGAATTGATTGCGACTTAATTGATTAAGAATTGTTAATTTATCACAATCGATTAGTTACTGAAATTTTATATTTTCCATATCCCAATCATGAGAAACAGTATTATACTTTAATATATACGGCTTAGTATCTATAGAATCTAGAGTTACATCTGCAATCATATCATCATGCGATGAGATGAGTTCATTATAACCGAAATTAGCGTAATAAGGTTGATAATTTTTAAATCTAACCGTTATAAATTTCTCTTTAGTAATAACAGGTAAGAATTTCACCAAATCATCAAGGTTACTTAAAGCCAAATCTTTTATCTCAAAAATTTGTAATCTATAAACATTTTTATAATCTTTGGTAAAAAATGTCGGTATAGAGCTAAAGCTACTACCAGATTGAACGGAAGCTATACTTAAAGCTTTAAGTGGAATGCCTGATTTATTACTAAAATAATCATCGGCTTCAAAAAATACCGCACCGCCGAAATTTATCATTTTAGCGATTTTATTATTGTTCACATCATATAAATCTACTGCTTGTTCTAGCTTTTTTCCATCACGAAATATAGTAAGTTTAATAGCTATGCCTTTGAAATTATCCATTTCTCTATCAAATAATGCTAGATTGCCGCCAAGTTCCTTATCATTAACTGCCCAAATAATATCACCGGCTTTTAAAGATTTTTCAGCAGGCGAACCGGCTAAAACTGCCTTAACACTTATCACCCTATTTCTACTATCAGGAAACTTATTTATATATTTATCCATTTCTTCTTTAGGGAAATTATGATGTCTAACTGCTTTATTTAAAGAATATAACTCGCTTATTATTCCTATATGTTTTCTGCTTGGTTGTTTATTATTCTTTAAACTTTCTAAGGTGCGAGCTACGTAATCACCATGCAGTGCTAGAGAATGAGTTTTACCACCACCGTATAATACTCCTATAGCCTCAATTTTATTGTTTAATACCGGTGAACCGCTAGCACCACCGGTACTATTTAGGTTAATAACATAAGTACATTGCGGCATTAAACCTTCAATATTATAAAGATCGGACAAATAACCGGTATGGAAAGAAAAGCCTTTTGCTTCCGTGTTACCGACTACAAAAACCTTTTGATTTAATTTTGAAATCTCATTTGAGAAAGATATTTGTGTTGCTGATGCCGGTATATCTTTGCTCTCTACTTTTAAAACAGCATAATCTTGCCAAATATCGTAATAGATAAGTTGTGCTTCTGCCTGCTCACCATTATAAAAAGTAACAAAATAAGTTCCGATAGATGCACCACCGACAACATGAGTATTAGTAATTATATAACCGTTGTTCTTATCACTAATAAATCCTGTTCCTGTCCAACTACTTGTATCGTTATATGCCGATACGGTAATTCTAGTATCAATCGTTACGATTGCTTTCTTCGCTTTTTCAAATATAGCACTGCTTGTTTCAGAAGATGCTAAAACTATATTATTTAGGAAAACTAAATTAATAATACATAAAAGTTTTAGTAAAATCGGTAGTTTTTTCATTGTCACCTCTTGTAAAATGATTTAAGCCGCACTATATCAAATAAAAATATCAAATAAAAAGTCATAGCACAATAATAAAGTGCTTGTTGTACACGGTGTCATTCCAGCGTAGGCGGGAAGCCAGTAAAACTTATAAAAACTTGTTTTTTAGGTTTATTTTGTCAACAAGCAATATTAAGGTTGTTTTTCTAGATTGCCACCTATACGCGGGAATGACATACGGAGCACAACGCTAAATAATAAACAAAAATAAAAAAGAAAACGAGGGATCTTATGGGAAAAGTAATAGGTATTGACCTTGGGACTACTAACTCTTGTGTTGCAGTCATGGAAGGTAAAGAGCCAAAAGTAATAGAAAATGCAGAAGGTGAGAGAACTACGCCATCAATACTAGCTTTTGCAAATGGTGAAAAATTAGTTGGACAATCAGCTAAGAGACAAGCAGTAACCAATCCTCGCAATACTATATATGCGGTAAAGCGATTAATCGGTAGAAATTTTACCGATCCTATGGTTAAGAAAGACCAAGATATCGTACCATATAATATAGTTAAAGCCGATAACGGTGACGCATGGGTCGAAGCGGATAACAATAAATATTCACCAAGCCAAATTAGTGCTTTTATTTTACAAAAAATGAAAGAAACTGCCGAAAATTATTTAGGCGAAAAAGTAACGCAAGCAGTAATTACCGTACCTGCTTATTTTAATGATGCACAGCGTCAAGCAACGAAAGATGCAGGTAAAATAGCAGGTCTTGAGGTACTTAGAATAATTAACGAGCCGACTGCCGCAGCTCTTGCTTACGGTTTCGATAAAGCGGCAAGTAAAACTATTGCAGTATACGATCTTGGCGGCGGAACATTCGATATTTCAATTCTTGAAATCGGTGACGGTGTTTTTGAAGTAAAATCAACGAACGGTGATACATTCCTTGGCGGCGAGGATTTTGATACAAGAATATTAAACCATTTAATAGATGTATTCAAAAAAGAAAGCGGTATAGATTTACGTAATGATCCTTTAGCACTTCAACGTTTGAAAGAAGCGGCAGAAAAGGCTAAAAAAGAGCTATCTTCTGCAGTAACTACTGATATTAATTTACCTTATATTACAGCTGATAGTACAGGACCAAAACATTTAAATATTAAATTTACTAGAGCAGAATTCGAAAAATTAGTAGATGATTTAATTGAAAAAACCGTTGAACCTTGCCGTAAAGCATTAAAGGATGCAGGTTTAAAAGCTTCTGATATTCAGGAAGTAGTACTTGTCGGCGGTATGACTAGAATGCCGAAAGTACAAGAAGCCGTAAAGAAATTCTTTGGGCGTGAGCCTCATAAGGGCGTAAATCCTGATGAGGTTGTAGCTCTTGGTGCTGCTATTCAAGGAGGGGTACTGAATAAAGAAGTAACGGATATATTATTATTAGATGTTACGCCTCTATCCCTTGGTATTGAAACCCTTGGCGGCGTATTTACAAGGTTAATCGATCGTAATACTACTATACCTACTAAAAAAAGTCAGGTATTCTCAACTGCTGATGATAATCAGCATGCCGTAACTATTAGAGTGTTTCAAGGTGAACGTGAAGTGGCAGCGAGTAATAAATTACTTGGTCAGTTTAATCTTGAAGGTATACCTCCTGCACCGAGAGGTGTTCCACAAATAGAGGTAACATTTGATATTGACGTTAATGGAATAGTGCATGTTTCGGCTAAAGATAAAGCAAGCGGTAAGGAGCAGAAAATAACTATTCAGGCTTCCGGCGGTCTTAGCGATGCCGAAATCGAACAAATGGTTAAAGATGCTGAACAGAATGCTGATGAAGATAAAAAGCGTAAGGAACTTATTGAAGCGAAAAATGCTGCAGATAGTTTAGTTTATTCTACTGAAAAGAGTCTTACGGAGTATGGTGATAAATTATCATCAGAAGATAAAGGAGCTGCTGAAGAAGCACTATCTGCTTTAAAAACTGTTCTTGAGTCGGAAGATGCTGCTTTAATTAAAGAAAAGACAGAGAGCTTAACTGCAGCTAGTATGAAAATCAGTGAAGCAATGTATAAAGCACAAAGCGAAAACCAGCCTGCTGACGCAAATACTGCTAACGATGACAAAGTAGTAGATGCCGATTTTCAGGATGTAGCGAAGAAGTAAAGACTATTATACAAAACGTCATTAACGTCATTACGAGCGACTGTAAGGAGCGTGGCAATCCAGAAAAAATAATAAAAAATACTATAAATTAGCATTTTTTAACTGGATTGCTTCGTCAATTACTTTGTAATTTCCTTGCAATGACGAGAAGGCTGCTCCAATGACAACCCATTTTATAAAAATTATGTCACAAGATTATTACAAAATACTAGGCGTTAGTAAAACAGCTAGCCAAGCGGATCTTAAAAAAGCCTATCTCAAATTAGCCAAGCAATATCACCCTGATACTACTGACGATAAAGATGCTGAAAAGAAATTTAAAGAAATAAATAGTGCTTATGATGTTCTAAAAGACGAGCAAAAAAGAGCCACTTACGACCGCTTGGGGCATGATACTTTTCAAAATCAACAGTCACGAGGGAGAGGAGGAAATCACGGTGGTTTTCATCATGATATTAACGATATTTTCGGCGACTTCTTTAGTGATTTTATGGGAGGTGGTAGAAGAAAGCCTACATCAAGTAAGGCTAGAGGTTCGGATTTAAAATATGATCTGACAATTAACCTAGAGGAAGCATTTCACGGTATAGAAAAAAATATTAGTTTTTCTAGCGAAGTAAAATGCGATACTTGCCATGGTAGCGGTTCTGAAAAAGGTGAAACCGTAACTACTTGCAATGCTTGCGGCGGTGTTGGAGCGACTAGAATTCAGCAAGGATTCTTTACGATCGAACAAGCTTGTCATAAATGCCAAGGTAACGGACAAATTATAAAAAATCCTTGTAAGAAATGTCATGGCATGGGACGTTACCATAAACAACGCAATTTATCGGTAAATATTCCTGCCGGTGTTGAAAACGGTACTAGAATAAGACATACCGGAGAAGGAGAAGCAGGTATTAGAGGCGGAAATAGTGGTGATTTATACGTTGATATAGCAATAAAACCACATGATATTTATAAGGTAGACGGAGCAAATCTACATTGTAAACTACCTATTAGTTTTGTAAATGCCGCTCTTGGAGGGGAGATAGAAGTACCGGTAATTGAAGGGGGCAAAGTCCACTTAACAATTCCGGCAGGCACACAAAACGGTGATCAATTAAGGTTACGCAGTAAAGGTATGTCTCAAATGAGGTCAGCTATTAGGGGTGATATGCTTACACATATTCATGTTGAGGTACCTAAAAATTTATCTAAAAGACAACGTGAGTTACTAGAAGAATTCAAAAAAGAATCCATCAATGAAAAAGAAAATGACGGCAGCTTTTTTAATAAAATGAAAAGTCTATGGTCATGAATTTTATTTAACTTGCCTATAGAAATAAAACCTCCGATGTTATAAAATATTATTAGACTTCTTGCAGAACCTATCTTATCAAGAGGGGTGTGAAGGAAACACGGAACGCAGCACCACAGCGTATATAAACAATCGCACAGATGCGGGTACCGGATTGATGGATAAATTACCTTTAGAAGGAGGTTATGCAAGAAGTCTATTTGCATAATATTATCCGGAGGTTTCTATGCCTTATAAAAATAATCATGATAAAGGACACTGGGTAGAGAAATAAGTCCAAGAATATAGACCTATTCCTTCTAGGGGTAAAATTTGTATGTCAATTCAGTACTCGAATCCTTGCGTACAAGTGTACGCTTCTGTGGTAAGCATTTCCGTGTCTCCTTCAAATTCTTTCCTAAATCCTCGTTTCTGAATAGATCTAATTTATAAGTTTGTAAGATTTTAAATTGAATCCTTGAAATTCTTTAAGCCTATATGTATATTTAGTTATTAACTGAATTTAAGTTCTTATGAAATTAACAAAATTATTGAGTACCCTTTTAGTTATAGGGTTAGTGTTCAGCGGATGTAAAAGCAAAAAAAACAGTGATGACATAGTAGTTCCTATTCCTACTCTTTATAACGAAGGTGTTACTTTGTTAGAAAAGAAAAAATATAAGAAAGCTGCGGAAGAATTCGGAAGAGTATTTTACCAGCATCCAGGTAATGAAATGACGCCGCAAGCCGAATTGATGCAGGCTTATTCTTTATTCCTCGCCGCTCAATATGAAGAAGCGGTTGATGTGCTTGAGATGTTCATTAATTTGCACCCTGCAAATGTTGACATTGCTCATGCATATTACCTTAAAGCATTATCATATTATATGTTAATTTCAGACGTAAATCATGATCAATCTAGAACTTTCTTAGCTAAAAATAGTTTTGAAGACGTAATAGAGAGATTCCCAAATACTAAATATGCTATTGATTCATCTTTAAAAATCGACCTAGTAAACGATCATTTAGCCGGTAAAGAGATGATGGTAGGTCGGTTTTACTTAAAGAAAAAGAACCCAATGGCAGCTATTAATAGATTTGAAGAGGTAATTGATAATTATCAAACTACTTCTCACTCAGTAGAAGCTCTTTACCGTTTAGTCGAAAGCTATATGATGCTTGGGTTACCTGATGAAGCAAAAAAATATGCCTCGGTGCTAGGTTACAACTATCCTGATAGTCAGTGGTATAGTTATGCATATAAGTTGGTTAAGTAGTAAGATATTCATGGTTCTTAAAATCCACTAGATTCATCCCGTGGCTTGACCACGTGATCCATAACCACAACTTTAAAATACTAATAAATTAGTATTTTAAACTGGACCCCGTGATCGGGATGACAGTAGAAAAACCGATCCATGCAATAACACTTATACAAATTAAAGAGTAGTGTATGTTTTATAGTCTCTCAGTCAAAAACTTCATTCTGATAGACGAGCTGGAAATTGAGTTTAATAAAGGTTTATGCGTTATTACTGGCGAAACGGGAGCCGGTAAATCTATTTTACTTGATGCTATTTTATTTTGCCTTGGTTATAAAACTTCAAATAATATAATAAAGCGTGGAAAAAACTACACTGTTGTTAATATAATATTCTCTTTAAATGAAGAAATAAAAAGTTTTCTGATTCAAAATTTGATTGAACCTGAAGCATTATTGCTTGTAAAATGTTTGCAAAAAGCCGAAGGACGAAAAAATTTTTTCATTAATAATCAAGTAGTTAATAAGGCTATAATGCAGCAATTAGCTACTTATTTATTCGAGCTTCATGGACAAAATAATAATATTTCCCTTCTAGAAGCAAGTACGCAGCGTGATATTTTAGATAGTTACGGAAATCTTTTGGATTTTCGTGCAAGACTTTCCAAATGCTATCAAACTTGGCAAAATATCAAAAAAGAAATTGCCGAAATAACACTTAAACAAAATTCTATAGAACAGGAAATTGATTATTTGAGCTTTGCAACGGAAGAATTAACTAAACTGAACATTCAAACAGGGGAAGAAGAAAAATTAGCAAATCTACGAAAAAATTTGCAAAATAAAGATAAGGATTTACAGCTAATAAAAGATATTCTAGAACAGATTAATAACCCTGAAATAAATACATCGATTAATAGAGCAGAGAAATTATTAGCAAGGCAAGGCAATAATGAGCGTTTTGAAACTGTCGCTACAAGTTTAGAGGAAGCATATAATAATCTAGAAGAAGCACGCCAAGAATTATCAAATCTGTTGGATAGTTTTAATTATGAGGAATATAATCTTGAAGAAACAGAGGAACGATTATTTTTAATAAAAGCTATTAGCCGTAAATATAATGTTCCTGCGGATGAGTTAGGCGTATTTTTAGATAAATCTTTAGAACAACTCGGTATATTAAAAAATAAAATAGCCAATAGTAACGAGTTAAAAGCTCAAGAAGTGCTATTACAGAAACAATATTATGAACTAGCGAGCGATTTATCTGCAAAGCGTCTTATTGCCACAAAACATCTAGAAGAATCGTTGCATCAGGAGCTAAAACAGCTTAAAATGGCGAAAGCAATTTTTGAGATTGAGATAGAAGCTAGAAAAGAGCCAACAGCCAGCGGCAATGACTATATTGTGTTTAAAGCTTCTACTAACCCAGGAACAGCAGCGGAAGCAATGAATAAAATCGCTTCCGGCGGTGAATTATCAAGGTTCATGCTTGCTTTAAAAACTTCTTTGTTTGGTAAAATGGTAAAACCGGCTATTATATTTGATGAAATAGATGTCGGGATTGGTGGAGAAGTCGCAGATAAAGTAGGTGAGCGGTTAAAAAAGCTTAGCTCAGTTACGCAGGTAATAGTTATTACGCACCAGCCGCAAGTAGCAGGTAAAGCGGATTTGCATATAAAAATCGAGAAAACACAGCTAGAGCAAGAAACGAAAGTAACGGTAAAAACTTTAAATTTAGCTGAAAAACAGGAGGAACTCGCTCGCATGATTTCAGGTAAAACAATCACCGAGGCAAGTTTAAAAGCAGCGAAGGAGTTATTGCATTTGTAATAAACGTCATTGCGAGGAGCGAAGCGACGAGGCAATCCAGAAAAATAATTAAAAAAATTCTGATTTACAGAATTTTTAACTGGGTTGCTTCGTCGAATTGCTACGTAATTATTCTTGCAATGACGATTTAGTATCCATGCGGGTGATGTCCACTAGCAATGACAAAAAACAAGGAACATATGAACAACTACACAAAATTAGAAAACAAGTTTGCGAGCATCTCACATTTTAATAATATCTTAAGTATATTATACTGGGATGTTGCCGTAAATATGGCTATAGGTTCAGGTGAGAGCAGAACAAATGAAATAGTAACTTTAACGTCGATTGTTCATTCTATGCTCAAATCCCCTATACTAAAAGAGTTACTTAGCAAGGCAAAAGAAGAATCAACGAACCTTGATGAATGGCAGAATGTTAATATTAGAGAGATTGACAGAAAAATAACAGATGCAAATTGTATTGACGAGCAGCTACAAAAGAAATTGGTGGCTACTACTAAGCCAAACTTGTTTGGCGAGAAGCAAGAAAAAATAATGACTATAATTTATTCAAACCGCATTTACAAAAAGTTTAGATTATATGAAAGAAGTTGCTAAAGTACGAGCAGATGTTTTTAATTGCGAATGATACGACTCATTAATAGATATGTTTGATCCAAGCAGAAAAAGTAGCGAAATCAAACAAGTTTTTTCAGTACTTAAAAAAGAACTCCCACAGCTTATCAATAAAGTTTTAGAAAAACAGAAAAGCGCGAAAGAATTAGTAAAGAACAGCGAACTAGCTCCTGAAATGCAAAAGCGTATCGGAAAACGCATGATGGAAATTATGCAGTTTGATCTAACAAAAGGACGATTAGACGAATCGACTCATCCTTTTTGCGGCGGAACGCCAAATGATATACGTTTAACTACTAGGTATGATGAAGATCATTTCATAAGCGGTTTAATGGGAATTATTCACGAAACAGGACATGCTTTATATGAGCAGAATCTACCGTAAATGTATAAAGGGCAGCCGGTTGGCCTTGCTAAAGGTATGGCCTTCCATGAGAGCCAATCTTTATTTATGGAAATGCAAGTAGGTAGATCACGAGAGTTTACAGAATTTTTAGCTAAATTACTTCGAGACGAATTTGCTCTTAAAAGCGAAGAATATTCAGCAGAAAATTTATATAGAAAAATTACAAGAGTTAAACCTGATTTTATAAGAGTGGATGCAGATGAGGTAACCATATGCGTCAAGTTAAGGAAAGTAAGTAAGCAATTTGCAAGGAATTTGCTAATTGCAACTCTGTTAGCTAGAAAAAATGATATTTAAAAAGGGAAGTGAAGAGTATAAGTATTAGCACTGTAACGCTAAGG